>CAZSTU010000098.1:0-8946 GCA_964609745.1 uncultured Halanaerobiaceae bacterium | reverse complement strand
AACCCAAAATATCCCTAATCTCCATTCTATCATAAAATCTATGACCACCAACTATTTGATATGGTATGCCAAATTTAATCATCATTTCTTCAAGGGGACGAGACTGAGCATTTGTACGATAAAGAACTGCAAAATCAGAGTAATTATATTTTTTATTTTTTAATTCTTTTATTTTCTTGCAAATATAATGTGCTTCATCCTTCTCACTACTTGCCACATAATAATTTATTTTATCTCCTTTACCCTTTGCAGTCCATAATTCCTTTTCTTTACGAAATTCATTGTTCTGAATTACTTTTTGGGCTGCTTTTAATATTGTCTCTTTTGAACGATAATTTTGCTCAAGCTTTATAACTCTTGATTCAGGATAATCGTCCTCAAAGTTCATTATGTTTCTTATATCAGCACCCCGAAAACCATAAATGCCCTGGTCAGGATCACCGACAACACAAAGGTTTCTATGTTTTCTGGCCAAAAGTTGTACCATCTGATATTGAGCAAAGTTCACATCCTGATATTCATCGATCAGAATATATTTAAATTGCTGCTGGTAATATTCCAAGACAGCAGGATATTCTGCAAACAAATATACAGTTTTCATTATCAAATCATCAAAATCCAGTGCATTATTTTCTTTCAACTTCTGCTGATACACCGGGTATATTTTGCTGACAAGTTCAGAAAAATAATTATTAACTTCATTTTTTTTATAATCATCCGGATCTATTAATTCATTTTTGGCCTGTCCTATTTCATGTAATACTGCCCTGGGTTTTGTCTTTTTAATGTCTATGTTCATTTCAGATAAAACATTTTTCATCAGTTTTTTCTGGTCAGAACTATCAAAAATCACATAATTTTTCTTATATCCTAATTTTTCAATTTCCCGGGCCAGAATTTGCACACACAACGAATGAAAAGTACTTATCCATGGTTCAGCCGGAAGATCATTTAATAACACTGCTACCCGCTCTTTCATCTCATCTGCGGCCTTATTTGTAAAAGTTACACCGAGAATATTACGCGGCCATACACCATATTCTTTTATTAGATAAGCTACACGTCTGGTTAAAACTCTAGTTTTACCACTTCCCGCACCGGCGAGTACCAATAGTGGTCCTTCTTTGTGGCATACTGCTTTTTTTTGTTCTTCATTTAAGTTTTCAATAATATCATTTTGCTGCAAAAAAATCACTCCTTCTTATCCTTCTATATCAATTTCTTCTATTTCTTCTTTTGCTGGTATGTTTTTTTCTTTCAATGGATTATTAAAATAAATTAAATGACTCTCACAATTACAA
The DNA here is from genome assembly GCA_964609745.1 of uncultured Halanaerobiaceae bacterium. Taxonomy (GTDB): domain Bacteria; phylum Bacillota; class Halanaerobiia; order Halanaerobiales; family DATFIM01; genus CAZSTU01. The sequence continues at coordinate 7,645 of CAZSTU010000098.1, read as the reverse complement.
TCACTGGACCCAAATCCAGATAGAATAATTTCTCCTCCCAATCTTTGTTTTAAATACTGTGCCAGCTTGCATTCACCATATTTGTTTATCTGCCAGGTAAAAAAACGTTTAAAATGACCCACTTCCAGTAAATAATCAATGTGCCAATGTTTTTTCTCCCCGCCATATTTATGTCTTTCAATTCTCGCTTTAAGATTTTTCTGGGCAGAACCACTGTAATAATAATAGCCTGGTGGAAAAGGATGAATGCCCAGGGCTCCTACCTCAATTTTTTTTGGCTTATGTAAAAAAACTTCCAGAAGATATATTCCCTGATTATAATCGACATTTACTTTTAACTCATCAGACATATTAACCCTTCCTTTCACAAAAGATCACTGCTATCTAAGATAATAACTTCTAGAATAAAAAGCCTTTTTCCTGCAATTTTTAATCAGGAATTCTATATGTACAGGGCAGTCCTACTACACATTTTCCACATACATCAGTTGTATCCATATCACCATATTTATCATCATTTATCAGACACATCTCATAACACTTATGTCGATCAAAATCTCCCTCAAATAAAGCATCATTAACACAATGGTCGACACACACCAGACAACTACCGTCTCTTTTATAAAGACAATGTTCTTTTTCCGGACGGTTGTCTGGTATTATTTCAAGATCTGTAACTATACTCCCTACTCTACCACAGCATCCTTTTTCAGTGATCAACATATTATTAACACCAAAGGTACCGAGACCTGCTATATAAGCTGCATGCCGGTGTGACCAGTCACTTATTAGTTTTTCTTCATCAAAGTTATGAGTGGCGGGTATTATTGTAGAATTATACCCCATTTCTTCCAGTTTTTCATGAATATAATGATTTATATTATGAATCAATTGATTTGTTTCAATATAGGCTACAGCCCATTTATATGAAGCAAATTTACCATCAATATTGCTATCTCCTATATCTTTTGTAAAAGGTAGAAAATAAGTAATTACTGTATTAGCTTCTGAAAGAAAATCAGAAGGAAGGGCATGTGTGGGACTTATAATTTTTTTCATCTGCCCAAAAAGTGAGTCATCACTATCTGCAAAAGCAATCAGAGGTTCTTTCCAGTCTGACTCAGTATTTGCAGAATATTTTTCCGTAAAATTTATAATCATTTCTTTTATTTTATCCTTCAATCTAATCCCCTTCTTTTAATTTATAATTCTGAAAACATACTCCCTTTTTTCTGTACTGACCTCCTGCAGACAATTCAAGTGGCTTTTCAAAAATAGGACCATCATATACTACAGTATGATATTCACCATTTTCGCCAGAAATATCTATGTTTTCTTTTTTAAATTCCTCCAAAATGTTTTTGTTCAGTGTCTTATTTAAATAATCAGCACTCAAATCTTCTTCTTTAACTGCTACAATTTTTGTTTTAAAACCCAGTTCAATAAAATTTGTAAGTAACTTTTCTCTTTTCATCTGCCATAAAGGTAAATGGGGTTTTATTCCCGCTTTATCACAGACCTTTTCTATCCATTCCCGGTGTTCTTCGAGATCAATATCTCCAAAAACTCCATGTGTTATCTCATTATTTTTAAACTCATTTAATATTTCTATAAAATTGTACTCATAATTATCCCAGGTGGTATTTATCGTTAATAGTGGAATTTTCAACAACTTTGCCTGTTTTTTCAAAATCTTTGTATCAAGTCCATGTGAACGAGATCTTTCACCATTATTAACAAGCATAGTTAATAATTGTCGGGCTTCACCGCCATTTTGCAGAGCATAATACAAAGCAAGACAGGAATCCTTGCCTCCACTCCACGAACAAAAAAACGGAAAGTTTTTATTCATTACAGTATCTACCTCCATATTATATGCTTTATTGTATCAAAACTAAAGTAATTATACAAAATTACCTGAATCCATTTTATGAAAGTGATTGAAGTTGATAAAATGGAATTTCATTTTCAGCTTTACTGGCAAAATCCTCTACCTGTTTTTTTGCTTTTATATCTTTAATTAAATTACCTGGACCGGATATACACCCTTTATCACAGGCCATTCCCTCCATAAAATCTATATTATATTTACCTTCTTTTAATTTTTCTAGTTTTTCCCGGCAGTCATCAAGTCCCCTGCCCGTACAGAAATCATAATTTTTGTTTATTTTTTTCTCTTTCTGCAGATAAGTTTCTATTCCCCGGGCCACCCCTCCACTAATGGCAAAACTTCTTCCCAGAGCAGAAGCACCTTTAATTTTTTGTCCATCTTCCATATTTCTTAAATTAAAATTATTTCCAACAATTAAACTGATTAATTCTTCAAAAGTCAACACATAATCAATTTCTTTATGATAATTACCCTCATTTTTCTTTGCTACACAGGGACCAATAAATACTGTTTTAAAATTCGGGTTCTTTCTTTTTATTTTTTTAGCTATTTTTACCATTGGAGATAAAGCATCTGATATATTTCTACTTAAATTGGGAAACTCTTTTTCAACAAAGGATTTGAAAGCAGGACAACAGGAGCTTGTCATAAAATCTTCTCCTGTGTTTTTTCTTTCAATAAATTCCTCTGCCTCTTCATGTATAACCATATCAGCCCCCTCGGCTACTTCATAAATTTCGTAAAAACCAGCCAGCTTCAATGCTCTATTTATTCTCCGGGGAGTAATACCAGGCCCAAATTGTCCCAAAAATGAAGGGGCAAGCAAAGCTATAACATTTTCTCTTTTTTTATTTAATTCCATCATAACCTGAACAATACTTGACAGATTATCTATAGCACCAAAGGGACAGGCATTTATACATTTACCACAATTTATACACTTTTCATGATCAATGTGGGCCACACCATATTTATCTGCTTTAATTGCATCAACATTACAAACCTGTACACAGGGTCTAGTATTTTCATGAATTGCATCATAAGGACAGGCTTTCTTACACAGGCCACATTCTATACATTTATCCTGATCAATATATGCTCTCCCTCTGATAAAATCAATTGCATCTCGGGGACAGATATTAATACATTTATGTGCAACACAATTACGACAGGCATCAGTTACTGAATATCTGTCTATAGGACAACCATCACAGGCAGTTTTAATTACTCTGACAGGAGATTCATTTATTTTATTGTTTTTTACTTTTATAGCCAGATCTGAGAGAGGTGTATGGGGATGTCTGGAAGGCACAAAGCCCAGTGAAAGTTTGATTCTTTCTTCTATAATGGCCCTTTCTTTATATTCACAACAGCGATGTTTTGTAGTTTCTTCTTCAATAATCTTATAAGGAAGTGAATTTATTTTTTCAACCAGTTGGTCTTCAATAACTAACTCTACCAATTTTCTATATACCTTACGTCTTATTCTAGAAACATCAGAAATATTTTTATCAGACATTTCATTCCCACCTTTCTAATAGAATTATAAGTAATTTTGCAATTCTTCTTTAAACCTTTCTCTGTCAACATTACCTATTATTTTCTCTCCAATTTTGACAACCGGAGCATTTTCACAATTTTCGTCAATACAGTTGACCAGGGCAAAATCAAATTTATTTTTAACATTTTCCGGAAGATTTTCTACCAGTTCCTGTAGTTGAGCTGACCCCATAAGATGGCAGGGTGTACCAACACAAATTTTTACAGATATTTTTTTCATATGTCATCCTCCTTAATATTTTAATTTTTCTTAATACCATTCAATCTCGACTTTTTTATTAAGTTTTCTTAAATAATGAGCAATGCGATCTACAACCTGACTTCTGACCCCAAGTTCAAGTGGTAGATTCAGACTTTGGTGTGATTCATTCATAGACCTGCCTACAATAATATTAATATAATCACATTGCAATAAATAACGCAGGATAATAGTTGCACCATCTTCTCCTTCAGGAAGCATCTGTCCCTGTTTATATCTTCGCAAAAATTCCAGTACCTGATTTAAAGTCAATAAACCTTCTGTGACCAGGTCTATACCATCTATATGACTGACAGGAGGCAAATCTGGATCCGGATAATCAAAATTAGTCTTAAGTTCTCTATTTAATTCTCTCGCGGCAATCTGGGCAGTGGTCCCACCACTAATAACTTTTTTTCCGTCTGAATTTATTAATTTTTGTATAACCAATCCATCATCCTCTTTTTTGCGTGGCGGGCCGGTTAACATGGTCATTTTCCTGTATTTGCGATATTTAACTCCAAGAATGGTGAAATCATCTCCAGGTTCATTAAAATAATATGCCTGACATACCCCTGCCATTTTATTAATTATATATTTTAAATCCTTTTTTCTTGAAGCTATCTGTTCTAGATGATCTGCTACCCCATCCCAGCCCAGGCCAAAATTCAATAAACCATCTATTCCTGCATGAAGAACACCATCACTAACAAGAAACAACATATCAGAACGATCAAGTTTAAATTTAGCCTCCTTTAGTGTTTTCCCTTTTATCTCACTTGCTTTTGTATTGATAGATTTAACTTCATTTTTGTGCAGTAAAAATGCAGAAGGAGTATCCATTTCTATTAGATGTGCGTTTCCATTATTATTTATTTTTAAAATGGCCAGGGTGGAATATGCTATTTTCCTGACTTCACAAATAGGAAGAGTTTCAACAATAGTACCGATAATTTCCGGTAAAGGCAGCTCCTTATCAACCATACCAATTGCAATACGAGTGGTTAGGGTAGCCAGAATATTTGCCTTTATACCACTACCCAATCCATCTGAAAGAACTATTATTGTTGAATCATTTTGTTTGATAATTTCAACATTATCACCACAAACTTCTTCTCCTTTTTTGGCCACACTTTTATAAAATTCCTCTACAACCAGACTCATCCTATTCATCCTCCTGAATTAATTCTGTCAGTTCATATAAAGCAGCTTTGGTTTCTACGGTAGTTTCACCCAGTAATCCTGCTATCTCCTGTACAATTGCCATTTGTTTGTGTACTACATCAGCAGCTCTATCTGCAGCCATTCTTTTCATTTCCTTTAATTCCTGTTTTTGTCTTTCCTGTTCAGTAGCATCAGTAAATATTCCCACAATTACTTCATATTCTTCCAGGGGAAAAATAGTCTGATCAGTCACCAGATCATATCTATCATATTTTACTTTTTTATGTTTTATTGAACATTTATTTTCCCAGGCTTTTTTAAATAAAGAAGGATCTATATATCGAGAAAGTGGCTGGTTAATTGGTTTTTCCCTGTCAGCAGAAGTAAACATTTGGCAGGCAACAGGATTAAACTCCTGAATAATCATCTCCCTGTCCACCACTATAATTGCATTGTGAGAGGACTCCACTATAATATCTGAAAGAGATTCTGCCCTTGACTTCATATAGGGAATACACATTTTTCTTTTGGCCAGACCCTGATAAACTGCAACCGCCTTTTCCCGGCAGGTGTCATATCCACATCCTCCACAGTTGCTCTCATCTTCTTCACTGTACTTTCCAATACTATTTAAAATCTCCTGTATCTCTTCTTCTGAAGGTATGGGGAAATCAGGCTTTCTGTTTACATATTCTCGTTTCAAATCAAGAGGCAAGTATTTTTCTAGGTCATTTTCATCAAGCAAACAATGACTATGACTCTTCTTTTTATTATAATATTGTTGAACTATCTGTCTGCGTCTGGCAATACTCAAATCATTTTCAATAGAAGGTCCATTTATACACCCACCATTACAGGCCATTAATTCTACAAAATATGGTGAAATACGTCCGTGTTTTAAATCTTCCAAAACATTTATACATTCTTCCATTCCACTGGCTGTAAAGATTCTATTTTCATTCCTTTTATCATATAAAAATGCAGATTTTACAGCTCCACTCTCAATAGGATAAGAACTGGCCCGGGACAGGCAACCCTGATCAAATAACTTTTCCTCTGATTGAAAAATATTAATTTCATTTTGGTGAAAATATTCACTTAATTGATCAAAGGTTATGACAATATCAACTCCCTTCTTATTCTGATCCATTTCATCCATTTTTGCCACACAGGGCCCTATAAAAATAACTTTTGTATCATCACCATAAATACTACGCAGTATACTGGCATGCTGAGTCATAGGTGAAAGTACTGGTGCCAGATAAGGTATTAATTCTGGAAAATGTTTCTCAATCAAATTTACCACTACCGGGCAGCATGAAGACACAAGCGGTTTACAACTATCACTTACTAACTTATTATAAGTTTTAGCTATCAAGTGTGCTGCTGTGGAAGTTTCAGTAACATAATCTGTACCAATTTTTTTTAAGGCACCCACCAGCTTATAAGGAGAATCAAGTTTAAAATAGGTAACAAAAGAAGGTGCAAGTGAAATCGCTACAGATGAATCACCAGACAAAAATTCTTCAAATAAAGACAATTCATTACGAGGAACCTTAGCTTCCTGAGGGCAAACTTCTATACATGTTCCACAGTAGATACATTTTTCTTCTATTATCTGGGCCTGGTCATCTTCAAAAGAAATAGCCTTTACCGGACATTCCCTTAAACATCTATGACAGTCTTTACAACTGGCATCAAGAACTCTGAGCGGCTTCATAATTATCACCCGCCACAAAAAAATTATAAAAAATTTCTGCTGCATTTTCCGGAGTCACTCCAGTTACATGCTGGTCATCAATACTAATGACTACTCCATTAGTACACTGACCAAGACAAAAGCTCGCTTTAAGCTCAATATCTTTTTCAAGGTTATATTCTTGCACCATATCTTTAAATATCCTGACTACTTTGTGTGCCCCTTTAAGATGACAACTGCTCCCCACACATATCCTGACTTCTTTCATTGACTATAACCTCCTTACAATGTTATGTGAACTTATTCACATAACATTGTAACTAAAAAATTGGTATATGTCAATACTATTAAGAAACCATCCGTCAAATTATATCATAGTATAACACTAATTATGACGTTTATTTAGCTCTGAAACAATATCAGCAGGAGATATATTGAAATATGCCAGCAGAACCAGTAAATGATAAAATAAATCAGCAGTTTCAGCTTTTATTTCATTTTTATCTTTATTTTTTCCAGCAATCACTACTTCTACGGCCTCTTCCCCTACTTTCTGACTAATTCTGTCAAGTCCTTTCTTAAACAATTTCGTTGTATAGGAATTTTCAGGCATATTGTTTTTACGACTTATAATTAAATCATATAATTCTAAGATAAAATTTAATAATTTTTCTTCTTCCACTTTTTTACTATCGTTCTCTAAAGCTATCTTATTATAAAAACATGATTTCCTGCCTGTATGACAGGCAGGGCCTGCTGGATTAACTTTTAAAAGCAATGTATCCAGATCACAGTCAAATTTCATTTCTTCAACATATTGATAATTCCCTGAGCTTTCCCCTTTTAACCAGAGTTTACTTCTTGATCTACTCCAAAACCAGGCTCTTTTTTCTTCTATTGTTTTTTTCAGAGCCTTTTGATTCATATAAGCAAGCATTAATACTTCCCCACTATTAATATCCTGCAAAACGGCGGGAATCAATCCCTGATTATTATATTTGATCTTATCCATTAATTTATCAAATTTTTTTTTGTTTTCAATATTTATATTTATCATCTTTTTCACTTTTACATCTCCCCACTATAATTAAAA
>CAZSTU010000097.1:0-9192 GCA_964609745.1 uncultured Halanaerobiaceae bacterium | reverse complement strand
AAAAATGGAGCTGACGACCGGACTTGAACCGGTAGCCTGCTGATTACAAGTCAGCTGCTCTACCAATTGAGCTACGTCAGCACCTTTTTTATTTATAATTAAATTTTTACACACAGTCATTTATCTGTGCTGTCAATAATTATATATATTTTAGAATCACATGTCAAGGGCAGAAAAAAAGTTTTAAAATTTAAATAAATAATAGCTAGCTCTCTACACTACCTTTTTCTTTTTTATTGTCATCTGTAATCTCTATCTTCTCCATTTTACCGGAGAGATAAAGTCTCTGAGTTGGATAGGCAAATTGTATATCTTCTTTATCAAATTTTTCTTTAATTTTAAGATTAATTTTTTCCTGTATATCCATATAAGCCTTATAATCATTATCCAGTACATAATAAACCGTTTCATATATAAGACTAAAGTCACCATATTCTGCAAAATGAGCTCTATCAAATTCCGTCTTGTTGATATTATCTATAATTTTTTCAATTATATTGGGAATTTTTCTTAATTTTTCTATTTCTGTACTATACACCACTCCCACCCTGAAACTTAACCTTCTATGACGCATATCTCCATAATTACTTATCCTGGAGTTTGTCAAATCTTTATTGGAAAAGACTAATAATTCTCCGCTTAAACTGCGAAGTCTTGTAGTCTTTAAACCAATATGTTCCACAATGCCTCTATGCTCCCCGACAATTATAAAATCTCCTATATCAAATGGTTGATCTAAAAATATTGTAAAGTAGCTAAATATGTCAGCAAGAAGAGCCTGTGAAGCAAAAGCTATGGCTACACCACCAACACCAAGACCGGTAATTAGACCTTTAATTTCAATACCCAGGTTATCAAGTAAAAATAAAATGGCTATAATCCAGGCAAATACCTGAATAACTAATATTAAAAAATTCAATAATTTACTACTCTCAATATCCCTGCCCTTTATATGCCAGTAATTTTTTAATACATAAATTATTATTTCCTGTACTGATAAAACAATAAAGTAAATTGTAATGATTAATAAAATTATTTCTATAAAATAATGAACAAAATTCGTAAAATCAAGCCGGACCAGAGCTATATAAAAAACAAGTACATTAAGCAGGGGAAAAAACCGATCAGAAAAAAGCTTACGCAAAAAATCTTCCAGAGAGTCAGTTTCTTTTTTAAAAAACCAGCTAAACCTGTTCATTACAAAATATTTCGCCAGTCTAATAAATAAATGTCCAAAAATAATTATAAGTAAAGATATGAGATAACTATAAAGTGTGTTATTAACAAAAGTTTGTTTTAGAATTTCATCCTGCATATTAAATACCCCTTTAAACCATTATTCAAACAAGTTTAAACCATACTCTGAGGTCAAAAATTTGCCAATAATTTCATAAAGATATTCCAGTCCTTCCTTTTTATATTTATAGTCATCATCCTTGCTATTAGCATCAGCATAATTGGTAATAACCCTAAAAGAAAGGGAAGGTATATCATTGTAAAAAGCAGTTTTAATTACTGCAGAAGTTTCTCTATTACAGGCAAAAGCATTTAGTTTCATAAATAATAAATCTCTCATAATACTATTATTAACATTTTTTTCTCCACAGGCTATATTTCCACAAACAATATTATTATATTCCTTCTCTTTCCTGAATTCATCTACAGAAGTGTTATCTAAACAGGCAACCATTGTTTCACTAATATGTTTTCCTGAAATTTTGTCAAGTTCTTTATCCTGAATAATATCATATTCAAAAGATTTTAGACCTGCTACCACAGTAGGGATATTAAACTCTTCCCTCAGTCCTCCTGCTCTTCCACTATCTACAACTACATCTAAATCATATCTATCTATTAACATTTGTGTGGTTGAGGCACAATTAATTTTACCTGTACCCGCATTAACAGCTATAATTTTTACACTATCCAGTTCCCTTATACCTACTTTTCTTTTAGCAATTTCTCCTATTTTATTAAGCCCAAAAATATCTCTACAATAATTAAAATCACTTTTTTCCGGACAGATAATTCCAGCTTCAACCATAAGTTTTCACCTACCCCCTTATATAATCATCTTCTTTTTTTAATGGCTATAACTTCAGGTGGTTTAGTAGGCTGATTAATATAATGATAATGCAATACATTATAATCATCCTGATCTAATTCTGAAGTATATTTTAATAAGGCCTCTTTTTCTTCAGGTCCACCATCATGACCTATATAAACTACGATAATAACCAGACCACCCCTCTTTAGATATTTCAAACTATTTTTCAGGGCATATATGGTAGTTTCAGGTCTGGTAACTATGTTTTTATCACCACCTGGTAAATACCCCAGATTAAAAATTACTGCCGAAGCTTTCTCTTTATCATTTAGATATTCTTCCATGTTCTCATGCCCGTCTTTTATTAATTTTACACGGTCAAATAATCCTTCCTTTTTTAATCTTTCCCCTGTAGCATTTATAGCATCACTCTGAATATCAAAACCCATCACCTTTCCGCTTTCACCAACAAGTTTTGCCATAAAAACTGTGTCATAACCGTTGCCTGTAGTAGCATCAACCACAAAATCACCATTTTCAACAAATTCAGTTAACAAATAATGTGAAAACTCTACACCCTGTAACAATTTACTATTTTTCATTTTTGCCTCCTTAAACATCCATATAGTTATGCCCGATATATTTCCTGAATTTATTTTTGGTAAATCGAACAAAATAATTTCTGGATCCAGGAATTATCAGACTAAATCCGGTAACATCAGTAATAAGACCAGGGGTTAAAAGCATAGCCCCACCTATCAATATTAATAAACCACCAATCAAGTCATCAGTAGGCATCTCTCCTCTATCGAGGGATGCCTTCACCTTATTAACAACATGATAACCCTGTTTTCGGGCAAGAGTTACACCAATAACGCCCGTCCCTCCCACCAGTAATATTGTGGGCAATAGACCAATATAGCCACCTAATTTAATTAACAATGCCAGTTCAATTAATGGTACAATAGCAAAAATGAGCAAAAGTTTAGCAAACAATTAAATCCCCTCTTTAAAAAAGAATTCTTAATAAAGTATACAATTAGCATTAATTTATGTCAAACTAACATATTTATTCAATTCTCCTAAAATTAAATTTTACAAATGCCTTTTTCAAATATTTCTCATCATTATCTCCGTTCACATATATAATATCAATCCCCTGCTGCCAGGCTCTTTGTAATAATTCACTAAAAAATGTTTCAACCATTGATTCATTCCTAAACTGCTCAAATATATGTAAAAACTCAATAGTATAAATAGAATCTTCTTCTAAATTGGCAATAACTACTGCCATTGGAATATCCTGATGGTAACATAAATAACCTCTGTATTCAGGCGATTTACTGATTTTATAAATATCTTCTTCACTATAACCTGACTTTAAATCATCCATTAAATTAAAAAGTCCGTTATAATCATTTATTTCTAAAAAATTTCTCCAAAAAATTAATTTTTTCTCAACCTGAAACTCATGATTTAAGTTTAATTGCCATTTCATCTTTTTTCCCCTTTAATTTTATTTTTGATTGAAATAGCTGTTTCCAGATTACCCGTTATAATTCCTTTTACACCAAATTTCATAAATTTTTTTATTACTTGATTAACATTGGCTCCGTAAATATATAAATCAAGACCTGTTTTTTTACATTTATCTACAACAGAAGGTACAACACCACCATAATATGTATAAATTGCCTCTGCTCCAAGTTTTGTTGCTTTTTTCCAGGGCTTATATAACCCTGCATTAAACCCAAGTGCAATTTTGATTTCATCAGTTAAATCATTAAATTTTTCCAAAATATGTTTTTTAAATGAAGTTAAAACAGCTTTATTCTGTAATTCTTTTTCTTTGACAATGTCAATAATATTTTTTTCCAGAAAAGGATATTCAGGGTCATTATTCACTTTAATTAAAACTTCATTATAATCTTCGGCAATATCAAGAACATCATCCAGCAAATAAATTGAATTATCCTGCATATTATATAAATCCTGAAGATTATTTTGGTTTATTTCAGCTATATCAACTTCCTTCTTTTGATCAATGACACAGTATTTGTCTTTTGTCAAAAAAACTTCTATTTCAAATCCATCAATCTCAGTGTTATATTTTTTTTTATTTTTTAAAATTTTATTAAACAAATTTTTATGATTGGCGATAACCTTGGTTTCCATCATCATAACCCCCTAACATAAATAATGTCTAATTTTATAATTCTGGAAAAGTAAGTTAAAACCTGCCTACAAGATCTATTATCTATATTAAAAAACCCAAATAATAATAAAATTATTCGGGCCCTTCTAGTTCTTTTTTATCCAGCATTCTTAATATATCTAGTTCAAAATTATTGTATTCCCCTGATACTAATATGTCCTCCATATCGCCTACAACATTTTTAAAAAGATTAATTTTATTATTTAAGACCTGTAATATTTTTTCTTCTATAGTATTTTTTGTTACAAGATTATATATATATACATTATTTTTCTGGCCCAGTCGGTGTATTCGCCCTATCCTCTGTTCAAGTTTCATCGGATTCCAGGGCAGATCATAATTAACAAGAATATTGCAAAATTGCAAATTCAAGCCCTGACTTCCAGCCTCCGTACTTATTAGTACATCTTTTTTTTTCTGAAAAAGTCTTTTTATCCACTCTTTTCCACTGGAACTAAATCCTCCATTAAAAAAGATAGTCCTAAATCCCCTTTTTTCTAAATGATAGGCAATATATGCCTGAGTGGCTCTGAATTCAGTAAATATAATGACCTGGTTATTATAATTATTTTTCAATATTTTAATCAATTCTTGAATTTTTCCTGTAAAATCAATTTTTCCTGACAACTTAAATATCTCATCAAGTGCAACACCCCTGTTTCTCTTTTTAGCGAGAGTACACTGTAAGGCATGAGGACTACTACATATTTCCCGCTGATAAGTTAAAAGATTTAATATTGACTGCTTTTTGTTTTTTCTGCGTTTATACTCTTTTTTTACATAATATGAAACTTTATCATAAAGCTCTCTTTCTTCTTTTGTTAATTCCACTAAAACAGGTTTTATTTCTCTTTGAGATGAATTAAGAACAGTATCAGTATGATAATTTCTAATCATAATACCATTCAAGTCATCTTTTAAATATTCATTATTTTTAATAACATATTTGCCTGCCGAATACTTTTTTTTGAATTCTTTATAATTATTATATATATCTGGATATAATATAGTTATTAAATTATATAATTCCTTTAAATCATTATGAATCGGAGTGGCTGTAAGAAGTAAACAGTACTTTTTTTTCAAACTATTAACAAATTTCCAGTTTAAAGTATTTTCATTTTTTAATTTATGAGCTTCATCCACTACTACCATATCAAAGTCAATATCAGTTAAGTATTTTGAATGTCTTTCTCTTTTAGCCATATCAATAGAAGCAATTTGGTAATCAAAATAATCCCAGCATCTTCCCTTTCGATTATAAAATATATTATTTAACCCAATTTTATTTACCATTTCTTCTGTCCATTGAAAGGCAAGTGAAGCAGGCACAAGAATCAATAATTTATGAAGATCTCCTCTCTCCATATATTCTCTGATTATCATTCCAGCTTCAATAGTTTTACCAAGTCCCACTTCATCAGCAAGTATAGCTCTTCCATCCATTTCATCAATAACCTTTCTCACAGTCTTTATTTGATGGGGAAGTAATTCAATCTTCACTTCTTCAGGATCAATATAGATCACCTCCATTCTATAAATATTTTCCCCATCTGCTAAGATATATATTAAGGAAAAATAATCTATTCATTTTGATTTTGTTCTATAATATTTTGCAGTTGCTCTTTTTGGGCAACATATGTTAAATCTATCTTCAATGGTGTTAATGCTATTCTGTCATTACTTACTGCCCAAATATCTGTATTTCGAGCAAAACCTTCTTTCTTTTTCCCGGATAGCCAGTAATAGTGTTTACCCATAGGATCAACTCTTTCTTCGAAATTATCTACATAAAGACTTGCACCCAGATCAGTTATTTCAACACCCTCAATTTCTTCCTCTTTTAAATCCGGAATATTAACATTTAACAACATTTTTTCTCCAATATCAAAGTTTTCAATTTTTTTTAAAAAATGTTGTACATAATTAGCTCCACTCTTAAAATGATGTCCTTTCTTTAAATCCAGTGATACAGCTAATGAACAATAGCCCATCATCCAGGCTTCAATAGCTGCCGAAACAGTACCTGAGTATAATACATCATATCCCAGATTAGCTCCATGATTAATTCCTGAAACTATGATGTCTGGCTTAAAATCAATTAATTTTTCCAGGCCTAGTTTAACACAGTCAGCTGGAGTACCATTAACTTTAAAACAATTAATATCGTCCAGGTACTTAAAATCAACCTTTTGAGCCCTTAATGGATCCTTAATAGTAATTGAATGTCCTGACGCACTCCTTTCTCTATCAGGAGCCACCAGTGCAATTTGATGGTCATTTTGCAAAACACGGGCCATCGTTTGAATTCCCTCTGCATATATTCCATCATCATTTGTTAACAAAATTTTCATTTTATCATCTCCTTATAAACTCATAATTCCATCTAAAATAAAGTATTATTAAGATATTATTAGTATTTATGATATATTTGTATATAATTAGTTTAAATCAAAAAATTATGTTTTGACCTCAGAGCAATTTTTTTATATACTAGTATTTGTGTCAGCGGGCTGTGGCGCAGTTTGGTAGCGCACCTGCTTTGGGAGCAGGGGGTCCTCGGTTCAAATCCGAGCAGCCCGACCACTTTGAATATGCCCTCATCGTCTAGTGGTCCAGGATACCAGGTTTTCATCCTGGCGACAGGGGTTCGAATCCCCTTGAGGGTACGGAGGGGTGCCCGAGTCTGGTTAAAGGGAGCAGACTGTAAATCTGCCGGCGATGCCTACAGAGGTTCGAATCCTCTCCCCTCCACCATTTTATTTTATGTAAAATAATATTTTGTATATAATAAACCGGAGGATATATCCTCCGGTTATTACTTTATATTAACTTCACATGAGTATTATAGTAATTCATCGAGCCCCTGTTTTAAATCATCTATAATATCTTCTACGTTTTCAATACCAACAGATAATCTCACCAGATCATCTGTTATACCACCTTCCAGTCTTTCCTCTTTTGGAATTACAGAATGAGTCATTGAAGCTGGATGCTGTATTAAAGTATCTACATCTCCCAGACTAACAGCCAGAGTACACAGTTCAACTGAATTCATTAATTTTTTACCATCTTCCAGTCCTCCGGTAAGCCGAAAAGACATTAACCCCCCAAAATCATCCATTTGTTTTTTAGCCAACTCATATTGTGGATGTTCTGACAATCCAGGATAATTAACCTTTTGAACTGCGGGATGAGATTTTAAAAAACGGGCAATTTCCATAGCATTTTCACATGTGCGATCCATTCTGATTGCAAGGGTTTTTAAACCTCTCAGCAGTAAAAACGAATCAAAAGGAGCAATAATTCCCCCAATATCCTTTATAGTAGTCATTCTCCATTCTTCTATTAATTCTTCTGGTCCCACTATTATACCGGCAATTGTGTCTCCATGACCGCTTATATATTTAGTCGCACTGTGAATAACAACATCGATACCGAAATCAATCGGTTTTTGCAAATAAGGGGACATGAATGTATTATCAACTATAGTTGTTATACCCTTTTTAGATCCTATATCTGCCAGTTTTTTAAGGTCAACCATGGCCATGGTCGGGTTTGACGGAGTCTCTGTATATATTGCTTTTGTATTACTTTTAATTGCTTTTTCCACATTGCTTAAATCCGTCATATCCACAAAAGTCACTTCAATATCCCACCGTGGAAGCATTTCACTATAAAATGAATGTGTACACCCATAAAGAGTTCTGGAAGCAATTAAATGATCCCCTGCATCAAGCAAACCTAAAATAACACCCGATACTGCCGCCATACCTGAACCCACAGCTATTGCTGCTTCACCATTTTCTAAGTTTGCCATCTTATTTTCAAGATCTGTTTGTGTAGGATTACCAAGCCGTGTATATATATAACCCTCTTCCTCTCCAGCAAATCTTCTGGCCCCCTGTTCAACATTATCAAAAACAAATGTTGAACTTTGATAAATAGGTGTTCTAAGAGCACCCGTAACTTTACAGTGACTTTCACCGGCATGAACAGTCCTTGTTTCAAAATTATGTTTTTTTGTCAAAATAATCACCCTCATCTATTATTTAATATTCATTTCTTAAAAAACTCAATCAATACTTACCTTAAATTGTTTTCTAACAACTTCACCTCTTTCACCCCATGGTCCAAGTGTTTCTTCCTCAGTTCGAACCTGTATTGCTTCTGCATTTCCTATTTTTATCTCAAATTCTTCATCTGCATTATATTCCCTCTGCTCTCCTTTTTCTACAAAACCCTGAAAAACCATCTCACCATCAACATTAATCTGAAGCCAGCTTCTATCATTAGAAATAACTACAAAATCAGCAGTATTTTTATCTTCATTATCTACATTAACTTCTTCAGGATCTTCTGTTTTAATATCATCAAGATTATTTTCAATTTCTTTTTCAACATCTTCATTATCTGCACTTTTTTCATTATTATTCTTATCTTCATTTGCCTGTTCATTATCTTTATTTCCTAAAGTGCTATTAGAATCTTTAGTTTCTTCTGTGCCAGCTTCTTCTGTAATCTGCTCCGTTTCCTGTGTGTCCGGGGGGACCCTTTGATCTTCATTATTTTTGAAAAAAATAAAGTAAGTAAAAATAGCAAGAGTTACAATTAATATTATAATAATCAATAAGCTAACATATTTATTTTCCTGTAGTCTTTGCAAGAAAGTTTTACTATCCTTTCTTTCATCCATTCTCTGCTGCTTCTCTTTTTCCTTCTCTTTTTCCTTCTCTTTAATCCAATCATTATATGCTTTTACCAGATCACCACCATCTAGACCAACCACTTCTGCATACTCTCTGATAAAAGCCTTAATATATACTTCCCCTGGAATGGATTCAAAATTGTTATTTTCAATAGCCTTTAAATATTTTTTTCTAATTTTGGTTTTTTCCTCTATATCTGCAAGGGACAGATTATGAGTTTC
>CAZSTU010000096.1:0-9362 GCA_964609745.1 uncultured Halanaerobiaceae bacterium | reverse complement strand
ATGCCTCATCTTCAGCAAAGTTCTTACAAATTTCCATTGTTCCCAAATTACTGAAGTAAGATGACTGAGCAAAATTCATAAGATTAGCACCTTCTGCAGCGAGTTCAGAGACATTTGTGACCATGGCAAGATTTTCACCCAAGGTCCCGATACCATTACCTCCCAATCCTCCATAAGAAAGTTCTTCATCAGAAGATACACGGAAAAGTGTGGGAACTTTTGCCCAGTTCTCCCAGTCAACTTCCATATCAATATTTACAGGTGTATTCATATCCACTACAAAGGGAGCAACAAAATTATTATCGGGATTCAAATCATAAATGGTAGAACCTGAATCCATAACCCCTGCTACATAGCCGCTACCATCATCATAACCCCAGATTCCCTGGGCAGCCACTCTGGTAGCATTTCCATCACTTACATACAAGCCCTTCATACCTTCAAGAGCTTCAGGGAATAACCCATTATAATTTTCATTTTCAAAGAACTCAATTGTAGCATAAGGTGCAATTTCCAGTGTAGCTGTTGTGGAGTCAGTATCAAAAATATTTACCTCTTCTGCCAAAACAGTAGAGCCCAACCCCAATAATAAAACCAAACTTAAAACTAAAATACTAATTTTTCTCATTTTTTTCTCTCCTTTTAATAATGTTTTTAGTACTTACCCCAAGCATTTAGTAAATGCTATCCACTCATATTCCGGCTCTCGACTCACCTCCTTTTTACTAATTTTATATTTAATAACTTTCATCAATGATGAAAGTTACCTCAAACTCTCCTCTATACTTTCCTGCTTTGAAGTTGTTCCAGTTTTCTATAACATCTACCCATAAATTTAATTTTAGCCTATATTTTTTTCTCTCATTTATATCAGTCTTATTAGTGTTGTTAATCAAACCTTTGTGGTTGAAATTATGAGGATAAAATATATGTGTTTCATTTAAATTATAAATTAAATCTTTGTTGCCATTAATTGAAAACAACACATGATTTTGTGGAAATTTAGTTATCCTATCTTCATGTATAAAATCATCTTTTAACTCAAACCTAAGATACCAGCTTTCGATATTTGTAGTAACATATATCTCTACCTCTTCTTTTATTGAAATTTCATGTGATGGTTTTTCTAATAAAAGATTAATTTCATCATTAATTATTTCTACCCTGACATATGGCTCAAAATCCCTATTCACAGCCTGTACAGAACCACAAAAAGAAATTAAAATTGAAAATATTATTATAAAAAAACTATAATTTCTTATATTCATATTAAAACCGCCCTTATAACAACATCTACTTGTATTTCATTTAAATTAATTTTAGCATGTCCTCATCTTTTATCTCTCTTTTTTAACTCGTTTAAAAATCTTTTAAATTTAAACATAAAAAAAACACCCCGAAGGGTGTTAAAACAAATTTTATATACAAAACTTTTAACCGGATATTAATCTGTCCTTTTTATCATCTCTTTTACCATCTATTATCTCCCAACTATACTCAACTTTTGAAAACTCAAATTGGTTTAATGATTTTTCCAGTCTTTTGCTTATCAGATCCTTGCAGCTAGAAGCAGCATTGTAATAAAGAATAAATATTTCTGACTCATCCCAAATCGTTATAACATCTGCCGAACGCAGACTCGTACTTAAAAACTTAACAATATTTTTTAAACGTCTAAAATTTATTTTTTCAGTAAGTCTGACTAACAAAAGTAAAGAAGTCACCTTAGATCTTTGGACCCTTCTCTGCTCCATCTCATAAATTGTTTTAAAAACATCTTTATTACATAAAAATGCTCCAGCCCCATAACCATTTTCAAAAGACATATTCAAATTACTATCCTGCCAGGTCTCATATACCGGACCACTTTTGGTTTTCTGCAACAATTTTTGATAGAGTTCTTTAATTGTAGAGGAAGGTTCAATATTCAATTCTTCTTTAATTAATTTTTCGTATTTTTTATAAATTTTAACAGCTTCCCAAAATCTATTTTCCTCTTTTAAAGCTTTCATGGTTAATAGGTAAAATTCTTCACAATATGGTTCTTCCTTAATTCCTCGTTTTAAAAGTTCACAACTTTCAGTAAATTTCCCACTCTCAAGAAAAACTCTGCCCGCAATTTGTATAACATCCAAATACATACTCCGGTACTGCTCTCTATAAAATTCCGTCCAGGGTTCATAACAATCTGCAGACATAAATTCATCTCTATAGAGACTAATTGCAGACTCCATTTCATTTATGTATTCTTTAGCTATACTGGAAGGCGGAGCAGACTTTAATTTCCAATATTGCTTAGAAAATTCCTGCCAGTCAAACCAGTAATCTTTATTAGTATTTAACATATATCCAATAAAGTTTTTAATTATATAACTATTATCCAAATCATTATTTTCTCTATCAAGTATATTACGTAATTTATATATAGTATCATACAAACGTTTTTTACCTTTGGCAAAATCATAATCCGGCCAAAAAAGGTCAACCAGACGTTCTGCCGGAACTGCCTGGCCAAAATTTATTAATAAGTATTTAAATAACTTTAAAGCATGGGATGACTTCCATTCAGTCTCATATATAATTTTATCATCAACTTTAACAATAAAGCTGCCCAACCCCCAGACCCTCAAACTTCCTCTTTCTTCTCCCATTTACCTCACACCCCTCCCCTTATTCAATTTTGGATCCCATGCCTTTTACTATAAACTAGAAAGCTATAATTATCCCACCTTCATTGGCATAAACTGTACTAATTCCTGCAGTTTCAACTACTATAATTTTTTTAAAGTTATATTTCTTTTCGATCTCTTTTTTTACTTTTTCAGCTTTATCTAGAGCATTACAGTGAGCGATTCCCAAAATTCTATCTTCTAGCTCTACTCTCATTTCACCAACTAATTCTACCAGACGTTTTAGTGCTTTCTTTGACCCTCTGGCCTTTTCCAATAACTTTATATTTCCATTACCATCACTACCCATTACTGGTTTAATATTTAATATCGAAGCTAATTTACCTTTTATCTTACTCAACCTACCTGCCTTAATTAAATTATCTAGAGAATCAAGCACAAACATAGTTTTCATCTCTTTAATATATTCATTGACTTTTTTCACTATTTTGTTATTTTCATAGCCTTCTTCCAGTAATTCACCTATTTTTGCACTGATCACTGTTTCTCCCACCGAAGCACTTAGAGAATCAAATATATGAATAAACTTCTCCTCAACTTCATCTTTAAGCATGTTTTTTGCCAGTTTTGCGTTTTGATAAGTAGCACTCAATTGATTTGATAATGTCACTACAAATACTGTTTCAGCTTGTCTGAACTTTTTCAAAAAAGCTTCAGGTCCCGGACTTGCAGTTTTAGGTACATCCTTGCTTTTTCTCATCTCAGATAAAAGCGCTTCCTTGTCCAGATTTTCATTATCGATAAACTGTTTATCATTAACAAATATAGATAGTGGGACAATTTCTATATTAAGTTTTTCTTTTAATTCCTGATTAAGATCACAACAACTATCAGCAAATATACGGGCACTCATCCTCTCTCCACCTTTCCAAGACTAAATTGCAAATTTTTTAAAAGTATGTAGAAAAATGAAGTATCTTAATTATTATTATATCTTTTTCTGGCTATAATTGCAAAAAGGATTTTTCATCTTTCTTCCTTTTCTCTGCTTTTCCAGGCTCTTACGAGAGAGGATATCCCCTGTACAAAAAATACACCTGCTACCCAGTAATATACAAATTTTGGATACATAATTATCAAAAATCCAACTACCAGATAAGTTATTCCTGTAAATGTTAAACTAAAGCTTTCGGTTTTATCAGTTTTTTCACTCACTTTATCAGCCACCTTTATAAAAGTATTATAGTTTAAAAGAGAATCCCAGGTTACTCTGTGAGGTTCAGTACTGACTATATCCTTTCTGACCGAACGCCAAAAATATGGAAAATATATTATATTCAAAAATATGCCGAGAAGAATAATGCTGAGTAGATATGTTAGACTTGAATAATAATTTCCCCAGGTTAACAGCAGACCTATTTCGTCCATTAAAAGACCAAGACCGGCTCCATATAATAAAGCTAATCTTTCTTTAGAAACCGAGCTACGAACAAGAGCCAACCATCCTGCTATAGCAATGAATAAAATACCAAAATAAAAATGATGAATATGATAGCCAAAAAGTATGATATTTCTACCAATATAAAAATCAATTTCTTTAGGATTTTGTTTGACCACCTGAGCTATTTCACTATTAGCAGAACCTGCTATAAGTGCAGAGATTCTGATGAATAACAAAGATACCAGATAGGATAGTGCAATTAAAAATGGAATACGATTACTCTTATTCTCAGAAATAATCATCCCTCCTTTTCTCTGATTTTTAATCCTGATTCTAAATAGTTTAATTAAATATTTTATATCTAATTAATTTATTAAACATTTTTCTGCTTCTTCCTGCCTGTTTTATGATTAAATATTTATTTCACAAATATTCTTATTAATAGACAAATTAAAGACTAAAAAAATAATCACTTTTATATAATATTTTTTGCATAACTTATCTAAATTATCTGACGTTTTACACCGCATTAACTTGAATATAAATTCTAAGTAAAAAGTAATCTCAATATACCAATAAAAATTAAAATCATACCCGGTAATATAAAACCCCTTTTTTGCCACCATTCATTTACAGTTTTACACCCAAAATAAAAACCCAGAGCAACAAAAGAAGAACAGAATAAGGCAACAGGAGGCAACATAATATAATATGTATAACCGAGCATCGAAGCACTAAATCCGGCAGCAAAAGCATCCATTCCCAGGGCGAATCCCAGGGTATAAGCTTCCTTTTTACTAATATCCCGTGAATTATCCATATCTGCTATAGTAGGATCCTTTAAAATTTGGATTATAACTCCTAAAGAAGATATTTTAAAATTAATAAGAGGTTCCAATTTTATATCAGTTTTGTTGTTTAAATAGTCTTTAAAACCTTCAAATATTTCCCATAAACCTATAAATATTAATATTAATGCCCCGATTTTTACAGCATTTTCTGGCTCCAGATATTGTAATAAAAAAGTACCTGTAATCATTGAAACAGCCATTAACATTGTATTACATACAGCGATAATATAATATGCATAACGCGGAAATTCCACACCTTTTAACCCATAAGCAAGCCCGACCCCAAAACTATCGAAACTAATCACAATTGCCAGAACCAGTGGAGTCAACAATTATATATTAATCCTCCTTAAAACACTGTTTTCTTTATAATATGGATTAAAAGGCTATATAGTGAAAATAAAAACCGGAGATTTTTACATCATCCGGATCTCAATTTATACGTATTAAATTTATAATCATTACATATATTTGCTAAATTATATTACTCCCATAATATTAAAACATATAAAACAATAATCTTATATTTGTTTATTTTCTCCCGGACTAACTTTATGCTCCTTTTGTTTAATATCAGAATCTTTAATCAATCTTTCAACAAAAATACCAATTAATACAACCGAAACAAGGGTAAAAATCAATCTTAATAAAGCAAATTTAATTCCCATAAATTTTATTTCAACTCCTATCTGTGGTATTTTAAGAGAAGCCCAGACTCCCAGGAAAATAATCACATTACTTACACTGGCTTTTTTGCGTAAAAGTTCTGCTGCAAGGGGAAAAGCTATATACATGGGCCCGGTGGGTAAAGTTCCCAGAAAACAAGCTAAAAACTTACCCTTTATTTTTGCTTCCCGACCCAGATATTTTTTTACAAGGGTTGTGGGTACCCAGACATCAGCAAGACCCATAATCAGTAATACTGCAGGAAATATGCTCAACATTTCTTTTGCATAACGCCCGGACATACTAATTGCAGTATCAAATCTAGTAGGAGAATATAGCTTTAATGAAATAAATATAACCAATATTCCAGCTATAGTTTTAATTAATTTTTTTATACTTTTCTCAATTTTAGATTCTCTTTTATCGTTCTTCACATTATCACCCCGATCATAAATGAAATAATAACGGCAAAAATAAAGGCAAATAAATTACGATAAATAGTAATTTTTTTACCCATTTCTTTTAACTCAACAGGTATAGTAACAAAACCAACCATTGTCAGGGTTGTAATAAATGCAGCAACAGGTGTATAAGAAGCTCCCGCCTCAATTAAAGAACCAGCCAGTGGCAGTGCTATCAAACTTGGAATCATCATAATAGATCCAAAAGTCGCAGAAGCAATTACCTGAAGCAAATCAAAATCCCCACCTAAATATTCTCTAATTAATTCTGGAGGTAAAAAAGCAAAAATTACACCTATAGCTGAAATAATTAACACCATTAAAGGTGCCAGTCCAAGAGCTTTTACAACTGCTTTCTTAACTGCTTTTTTTGATCTATTTTTATTGTAAAGTATTGATATTATAAAAGCTAATAATGCCGTTAAATTAATGAATATAGCAACCAAGATGAATACACCTCTCTTGAATTAATTTTATTTCACAGATTTGTATGTTTAAATTGTAAATTATTTTAAACATTATTTGCAATGACAAATATCACAAAAATAAAAAGAGGGTAACCCCTCTTTTGTTAATAACACTTTTTTTATTCCAGTCCGTTTTTCAATAGCCTAACAATCTCTCTCTCAGCATCATCTAACAAAGCAAATTTACCATTGCTGACAGTTCTTTCAACTATTCCCTGAATAGCTCCAAAAATAGCAGCAGCAGTAATCTCGGGATTCAAATCCCTGCTTATCTCACCATTTTCAATACTATCAATAATCATTTTTTCAATTAATTCTGGTATTTTGCTCAAGTATTCAGCAATAGCTTTTGTTTCAACTTGATGAGGAAATTCCTTTTCCTTTACAAGAATTTTCCCCAATTCAGGATTTTCCTTGATTTCAGTAAAATGATTTTCAAGAAAAATTGTTAGTTTTTCAAAAATATTAATATTTGATATTAGCCCATCTCATGTTACTTAAAGATGCGCTAAATTTGTTTATCCTCTGTAAAAAACTTTCCTGAAATATAAGAAAAACCAACTGTAAAAATTAGAATTAAAATTGATATGGCCAGCCAGCTCAACCAGTAGCTCTGATTAATATCAGCCAGATAACCAAAAACAGGAGGACTTATAACAACACCTGACCTTGTAAAAATTAAGGCCAATCCAGTTGCAATACCTGTATATTTTGCACTGGCCAGTTCTGCAACTGTTGTAAAGTATATACCCATCCAGCCAAAGCCAGTTAAACCAAGCAAAAAAGAAAATACATATATCACAATCACAGAAGAAGCAAATTTTGTTATATAAAAAGCAAAAACAGAAGAAATTATAACAAAAAATGCACCTACAATAATTAATCCTTTCCTTCTGCTTCCTCCCAAAAATCTATCACTTATCCATCCCCATGCTGGTCTTCCTACTATACCACCAGTATGTAAGATCCCCAGACCCACTCCGGCCAGAGACTTGCTTATGGAGAGGTCCTGAGTCAAATATAATGTAAAATGGGCAGGTATAGCCCCTATAGACGTTCCAAACCCAAGCCCCAGTAAACAAACAAGCATTAGATATTTATTTTTAAATAAAACTCCAATATTTTTAAAAAATGATGTTTCTTTATTTTTTTCTTCTGCTTTTTCATAAACACTATCTTCATGATAAAACTTAAATATAAAAATAGATATTAAAAGAGCAGTGAAACCAGAAAGCAAAACTGCAATCCTCCAACCTATTACACCACCCAGTAGTGGTAATAAACTGGCACCTAAAACTCCGCCTACTCCACCACCAGATTGCATCAACCCCATTGAAAGAGCTCTATTTTGCGGTTTTACTTTTTTCATAATTGCTTTATTAAGAGAAGGAGTTATTATACTAAAGGAAAGCCCGGTAAATAATGCCAGTAATAATATTATCTTAAAGTTTGGAGCAGATGCATGAAAAAACATTAATATTCCTATAGAACCGGCCCCAAATACAACTCCTTTTTTGGATCCTATCATATCAACAACTCTACCACTAAATATAGCTACAATAGTTGCAGTAAAAAAATAAAATGTAGAATATAATCCCGCCTGAGCTCCGGACAAAGAAAACTCTTCTCGCAAAAAAGGCATAAGGGCAAGAAAACCATCAAGACTTATGTGTGTAGCAAAATATGCTGTAGATAATTTTAATAAAAAATCATATTTCAGCTCATTATTCTCTGCTTTAGCTTTTAACATAATTGCTGTCCTGCCTCCTCTAAATTTTTAAAATATAAGCTAAAACAAACCAAGTTGACAATTTTTTATCTTAACATCCTGTTCTAAAATTTTTCTACCCACTTTCCCCACACTATTACCTGTTATCTCTGCAATAAGATGTGCCTTAAAACAGCTTATTTTTTCCCCATTAAAAACAATATCATCAAAAAAATAGGTTACTTTATTATTTTTTTTACTCATATTTATTATAATATCTGCTTTTTTTTCAGCAAATTCCCCGGATGGCTTTGTTTCACGTCCTACCATTTTTAAATATATTACAAGTTGAGGTCTAACAAATTTTAATATGCTATTCCCTTCATAAATTAAGTACTCTGGATCTTCTTCAAGAATATTTTCAGCCTCATCAATTTTATCTGCTAAAATATCTAAATTAGAGCTAATTAATATAGATTCAACTGCCCCTGCTTTCAAATAACGCGCAGTATCAGAATCATCACTTTTATTTTTCTCTTTTCTAACAAAAAAATCTTCATTTTCTTTGCCCATAGAACATTTAATCGCTGCCACTCTGCCTTTTAAATTCTTTATCGATTTTTCTATAAAAGTTGTTTTGCCAGTATCACTGGCCTGACCTGAAACAACAATCTTTATCATAAATATCCTTCCTTTTTCCTTTATTATTAAAGATTAGACAATAAAGTATATTTAGCACTTCATAATAACTTAAATATAAATTATTGAAATCCTGCTTTTGAAAATGGTATTATACAAAATAAAAAACCCCGCCTAAGCGGGGGAAACATTTATTCTCTTCTCCATGTTTAATTCATAACTCTGATCAAAAATATACATTGCAAAATCTTTGCCTTTTAGTAGTTCAACTTCAACATATTTTTCTGAAACCTTAATATTAATTATTCTCTGACGAAAGTTAATTTTAAAGGAATAATCTTCCCATTCTTCCGGTATAAATGGGGCTATGCTTAATATCCCTTCTCTAATGTTAAGACCAGCAAAGCCGTGCACAATAGACATCCAGGTGCCAGCCATACTCGTAATATGAAGACCGTCTTCAGTATCATTATTATAATTTTCAAGATCAAGTCTGGCA
>CAZSTU010000095.1:0-9370 GCA_964609745.1 uncultured Halanaerobiaceae bacterium | reverse complement strand
ATATGTTTTTGCCGGTTGGCCTTTTTAATGGCTGATACCAGTTGGCGATGAACACAGAGCTGGGAAAAACCCCTAAAAGAAGCTCTTCTTTCCCGCCTGTAATCCCGGATTGCTTTATAAAGCCCGACCATTCCTTCCTGTATAACATCTTCTTTATCAAGACCTTTTATGAAAAAATACTTTGCCTTTGCATAAACTATATCCATATTTTGATTAATTAAGTATTCAATGGCCGTTTTATTGCCCCTCTGAGCCTCTCTAATTATCTCTACTTCTTCCTGCTTGCCAATCATTAGACCACCTCATCTGATGAAAAATTTTAAAACCTGATCCAGGGTTAAATCTAAATCTATAATTGTAAGAATAACCATTAAAATAATCAGGATCAGCAGGAATTTATATTCCCAGTCCTTTAAAATTTGCCTCCTTTCATTATTTTCCATATCATTACTGCCGTCCTTCATTAACTTCACTCCGGATTCTCTGCAATAAGCTAGTTGTGGATGATCCCCTTATTTCCCGGACAAACTCAACCCTTCCGCCATAATTTTCTACAACTGACCACTCAGGAAGCGTTTTTCGACTGTAATCTCCCCCTTTAACATAAATATCAGGTTTGATTTCTCTTAAAGGTTTCTTGCAGGTTAACTCCTCAAATAGAAAAATATAATCTATCATCTGCAAGGCTGATAAGACCTCTACTCTCTCCTCCTCGGGAACTATCGGTCTTTTAGCACCCTTTAACTGTCTTACTGAACTATCACTATTAACACCAACTATGAGAATTTCTCCCATTTGACTGGCCTGATAAAGATAGCGAACATGTCCCACATGAATTATGTCAAAACAACCATTAGTAAAAACAACTCTGTTATCCCTGTTCTGGGCCTCATCTGTTATTTTCACCAGCTCTTTTCGGCTTTTAAATTTTTTTTCGACAAAAGATTTGTTACTCATCATCTTTCACTTCTTTATATAATTCTTCAGGTTTTACTGCAGCTACACCGCTTTTGCGCACAACAATACCTGCTGCAAAATTTGCCATGTTCATAGCATCAACTGCTTTTGCCCCTGAAGCCAGGGCCAGACAGAATGTACCAATCACCGTATCACCTGCGCCTGTTACATCATAAACCTCAGAAAAATTTGCTACCGGTATATGTACTGTTTCTCCACCACTGCTAAAAAGCGTCATACCGTCACTACCCCGGGTTAACAGCAGGTACTTTAAATCCATGAGTTCAAGAATTTCCTGACCGGCCTCAATCACCTCTCTATGTGAGGCAAGTTCCCGTCCCACGGCCCTTCCTGCTTCTTCCAGGTTAGGGGTAGCCACAGTTGCCCCCTTAAAGTTAAGCAGGTCATAGCGGCTGTCTACTGCCACAAACTTGTCATTTTTTTTCGCAATTTTAATTAAACTCTGCTTTATACGTGGTGTAAAAAGACCATTACCATAATCTGATAAAATCATACCATCTATACTGTCTATATTATTCATTACTTCCTTTAAAAGCCGATCTTCCTGAGAAGTATTGATTTTTTTTCTATCCAGATGATCAATCCTTACCACCTGCTGTTTTACTACCTGATCTCCCCCGGCCAATATTCTTGTCTTAAGGGAGGTTGGACGATTTTTTTCGACCAGTATTGATTCAATATTTATCCCCCCTGCTTTAAGCTTTTCACGCAATAAATGTGCGGGAGAATCTTTGCCGACAATACCTACCAGTCTGACTTTACCCCCCAGACTGCAGATATTATAAGCAGCATTGGCAGCACCACCAGGCTTGATCTGACGGTTATGGCGTCTCAAAATCAACACAGGAGCTTCTCTGGAAAGTCTTTCCGGCCTACCCACTATAAATTCATCTGCAATTATATCTCCTATTACCATTATTCTCTGCTGTGAAAAGTTATCAATATACTGAGTTAAATCCTCTTTCATTTTTCCTCCTTTAGAGATCAACTTTTAATCCCAGGTTTACCATATTATCATTATGATACCAGTAAGAATTACCCATGCCCAGAGATATTTTACCCCTTGAAGTCACAGGCAGGGATATTCCAACCTGATATACCCACTTTTTTTCTTCTAATTCTTCCTGGAAATAGTAGTCTACCTCCCAGTAAAGATCATTGTGTTCCAGATAATCACTGCTGCCACCGATACCCAGGGCTGGATTAAAGCTAAAGTCATTAAGGGGAGCAGCAGTTACCAGGCGTAGATCAATATCATAATCCTGTCTCTGCAGGAAGTTTATTTTCCAGGCACCATCAACTTTTATGGCCTGTTCATGATAGGTAAATCTAGCAGTTACATCATTAATGCTATCAAGGTGATAATCAAGATCGAGCTTAAGAGCATTTACTTCACTTACATTACCACTTAAGGTATAATGAACTGAATCCATCACAGGTGCAGCCTGGCTTAATCCTGTTATTAAAAATATAAATAATAAGGACAAAATTACTATAATACGATATTTCATATATTATTCCTCCTTTGCCTAATTTATATATTCTATAATCAGGATTAAAATCCTTTATTCTGAATTAAAAAACCATTGCCAATCAATCTCTTGACACTGGGGTTGCTCATAGTATAACCCCTTACTACAAGCCGGGAGGAACCTCCCCCATCAAGATTAAAACCTTCTTTGATTCCATAATCCTGCATAAATGAAGCCAGTTCAAACAGAGTTAATCCCACACTTAAATGGGGCTGTCTGCCGTCAACAACAAAAAATACCAGGTGGTTATCATCAGTTAACCCTGCAGCAGTGCGGGGAGCGCTTCAATAGAGAACATCAGGATGAAATCATTCTTCTTTTCCGTGTATATCTACACTGCAATCTTTAAGTATGAGGGGGCCTCCTCCTACAGCCATTTTGATGTGATTATTATTCCACTTTTCATTATTAAATTTATTGTGAAATTCTACTTTATCCCCCGGCCTGAAATCATCAAATTCATCTATACCCTTATCTGTCTGTACAACAAAACCATCCTCGGGAATTAATACTCCCTCAAGCGAAAGATTATTATCAATACCTATAACTTCATTATCAATCACCGTCATATGAGCAGAACCGGCAGAGAAGCCGGGAGTCCTATCTCCATAATATTTATTAAATATTACTGTATCATCAGCAGGGGGTCGGTTAGCTCCCTCAACTTTTAATGTTTTTTGCTGTTTTTTATTCTTTAATTCACCATGCCAGCTAATATTATCAATTAAAACATCACCACTATCAGTATATCCCAGGGCAGTTCTGTTTTTTAAGGACTCGGAAACTATTTTATCATCGGTGATAAAAAGGCCCAGGGGATTTCCATTATAATCAAAAAATCCTCCATTTATACCGGCAAGAGCATCTTTTTCTTTTACCACATCAGTCAGATCGGCCAGGCCGGAAATACGATCACCTGCCATAAAAGACTGCAGATCAAGACTGGCACGATCTAAATCCATTTCCAGAGTGTTAATAATTCGGGGACCATTCCAGTCCATAAGCCGAATTTCCTTATAAGTTAGACCACTACGAACTCTGGCATCAACCTTTGTCTCAATATGTTTTTCTTTTATTAAATTTTTAATCTCTGTCTCCGGATAATAAAAGTCAATAATTTCCTGATAGTTATAATCACGTCCGGCCATTACCCGGGCTCCATCTCTGGATAGTCCCAGACCATGGCCCTGACCTTCACCCAGTAATTGTATGGACTCCAGATAACCTGCATCATTAAAATCTTTTTTAAATTGAAAGAGACTGCTTTCTATAGCAAAAAAATCAAGTATTTTTTCATCCTCCAGCGTATAACTGCCAAAATCAGTTAAAATTTCAACTTTTAAAACCCTCTCGGACTGACTGCGTTCTCTAATCTTTATATCTCTTATCCCATTTACCTCTCTATTAAAAAATTCATGAAAACGTTTAATTAAATCTTCTTCCATCCAGTCTTTATTCCAGTATATATATTGTTTATAATCCTGCAGTGAATAAGTGTCTTCTCTTGCTTTGAGATAAGGGAGGGAGTCTTCCCCAAAACTACCGGCAGAAGCAGTATATCCTCCACTATTTTGATGGGTCAGAGCTTTTATTGGCTTATCTTCATGATAAATTACCCTTCCTTCGGTAGAAATAACCGCATCTTTGATCTTTCTGTCAACATCATTAAGCCCCTTATACTTATCCTTTTCAATAAAACCCCGGGTATCATCTAAAATATGATATAACAGTCTGCTTCGCTCAGCTACCGCCTGAGCTTTGAGAGATTCCTCTCTACTTTCCGGTCTTAGGTTTGCCGTATTTTTCTCGGCAAGAACTCCCCTTAATATATTATTAAAATCAGTCGAATGATATATTCTTATACTCTCGGAGGTATACAAAAAATCAAATTGGCCCTCATGTAATTCATCTTCCAGATACACTTCTCCCTCAAGATAAAAATCACGCCCGGAAAAAACGAGCTCATTCCGGGCATCATAAATTCCTATCTGAGGCTCTTTTTCTTCGGTTTTATGACTTACCAGCCAGCAGCTCCAGCCGTCTTCTCTGAGTTTTTTAACAAGTTCTTTTCCTTTATTTCTATCTTCAAAATCACCAACCTGAACCTTATACCAGTCCTCTTCCTCGAGAATAAAGGCCTGTTCATATCCATCCTTTCGAACCTCTTCTTTGATTTCTTCAGCTCTATCCTCATTAATGGTAGCAAATACCTGTGGTCTCCAGGAATATGACCTGCCATCCATTACTTTAATGCTATACTTTTTATCAGCCTCAAGTTTAAATGTCTCACCTGCTATATCTATATTTCGTCCTGTAATATCATTAACAGGGGTCAAGCTGACTTCGTCTTCATCTTCTATTAGTCTAATTCTAACTTCCTTTCCTTCCTGAATAAAATCCCTCATCTGTCGGGATAGTGCAGATGCCTGAAAAGAAAATGAAATTAGAATTATAATTATGATAAATAATGGTAGTATTAAATTTCTCCTTTTCATCAAACTTAGCCCCCTGAATAATTGATTTGATTACTGGCCTGACTGACTACCCGAAAGTTGCTGATATAATACCTGGTTTAAATTATTAAAACTATTTTGTTTGCTGCCCATCTTACTTATCTCCTGGTCATGCATATCTGTAAAAACATCCTCAGCAAAACCACCGTCTATCAAACCCTCTTCTGGAACAGTATCACGCATTGCTTTGAACATTTGATTTAAAAATATTGAGGTAAATTCACTAACAACCTCTTTCAATTTTTCATCATTTCCACTATTTTCTTCACTTAATTTGTTTAAATTTTCCTCCTGCTGTTTAAAATCTGCCCTCTGATATTGTTCCGGGCCCGGGTTAGGAGTAATTTCCATCATTTACCCCCCTTTATTGTATTTCAAGTTCAGCATGAAGTGCTCCTGCCGCCTTTATCTGCTGTAGTATAGCTATTAAATCCCGCGGAGAAGCTCCCACAGCATTAATGGCCTCTGTCAGATCCTGAATAGTATTCTCATTTTCTACCAGAATCACCTGTCCCTCTTCTTCTTCCACATCAACATTAGTTGTTTCTGTAGTTTCATTATCTTCTTCGCCTTCTGTCTCATCTCCTTCCTCATCCTCTTCATCACCAAAAGGAGGTGGCTCCGAAGCTTCTTCTTCAGTCCTTATAGAAACAGTTAAATCAGCGTGAGCAACAGATACCGTAGAAATCCTCACATTATGTCCCATTACCACTGTTCCTGTTCTTTCATTTATAACAACTTTAGATCTCATATTTGAACGTACTTCCAGTTCATTTATGCGGGCGATAAAGTCAACTTCATCTCCCCTGTATTCATCCGGTACATCAATTTTAACACGACCGGGACTGTCAGCCTGAGCATGGTCAGCATCACTCGGTATGCCTGACATACTGGACAATTCATCATTTATTGCCTCAGCCACATTACTGGCTGTATTAAAATCTGGCTGGTCCAGTATTAATTCAACGTTTTCACGGTCAAAATCAACATCCACCTCTTTTTCAACAAGAGCTCCCTCGGGAATACTGCCGGTTGTGGGGTGATTCTGTCTTTCCTGGGCTCCACCCTGCTGTACATTATATCCTCCTATTGAAACAGAACCCTGAGCTACAGCATAAATGTCCTCATTGGCAGCCTTGAGTGGTGTCTGAAGTAAATTTCCTCCCTGCAGACTCTCGGCATCACCAATTGAGCTGACTGTAACATCTATTTGATCTCCATTTGATGAATAAGGAGGCAGCTCTGCAGTAACCATAACAGCGGCCACGTTTTGACTCTGTATTTCATCAGAAGTCACATCAACCCCATAACGATCCAGCATATTGCTGATACTGCGTATTGTTGATTCATTGCGGGGAGAATCGCCACTACCTGCAAGCCCTATAACCAGACCATATCCTGTTAATTGATTATTTCGAACACCTTCTATTCTACTTATGTCTCCAATCCGCACAACTGGATCATTTGCTGAGGCAGCCATGGTGTCAAAAGAAAACCAAAACAGGCCAAATACCAAAAATATTGTAATTATTAGTGGAGTAATTTTCCTGTTAAAAAGGTCCATATTTTGTCCTCCCTTTACTTATTAAAAAAACCAGTTCATAATTTTTTCAATAACACCAGACTCCTGTTTATCTCCTACAACTCCTACTCCCTCATATTCAATTTCTGCATCAGCCAATCTCTGGGAGGTAATAGTATTATCTCTATCAACATCTTCAGGTCTAATAACTCCGGTCAATTTTATTACCTGTTCCTCTCCATTTATATTAATGGTCTTACTTCCTACAATCTGGTAATTACCATTGGACATTACGTCTGTAATTTGAGTTGTTATATCTGCTTCCAGTGTTCCACTTCTTTCTGTTGAACCATCTGCACCGTTTTCATCTGAATATCCGAAGCCGAAAGAAGGTAAAAAGTCAAAAACACCTGCTCCAGCCTCACCTTCAACATTACTTTCCTGACTGGTGTCTGTGTTGGCACTCTGCACGGCATTAGCATCTTCTTCAATTACAACTGTTATAATATCGCCCTCTTCATAATCAGGTCTATCTTTATAAGCATCAGCAGCATCATCTGACCAGAGTGAATTATCTTCTGAATATACTGGTACTGCTAAACAAAAGACCAGTAAAAATAAAATCACAAACAAAAACATTTTACTTTTTATAGAAAAAATCATTATCATCAACCCCTGTTATTTAATTACCCGGACAAAATCAGAATTAATAATCCGGGCTTCAAATTCCTGGCCAGAGTTAACATTTTTGACCTTAATCACTTCTCCCATTTTACCACTCTGCCTGGCCTCAACTACAGCCTTAACAACCACTGATCCTACCTCAACTTCAGCATATATCTCATCTCCCCATTTAATAATGGTCGGTTTATGAAGATAATCTGAAGTCAAAATTTCGCCTTCAGCCAGTGGTCTATTAAATTCTCCATCCTGTAGAAGATTATCATTCCGATCAGAAATTAATCTTCCATTTATCTCACTGATTTCTTTTTCTGCTTTCTTAAAACTATCAGCATCAAATTTATCTCCCCGGGAAAAATTTCTCCTGGCAATTAACACTTCCTGCCTTATCTTAACTGTCAGACCCAGATAAACTCTTTTATATCTTTCGCCTTCAATCATAATATTTACAGGCAAAGAAATTCTCCCTGGTTCTACCTCACGGTTATAATCTGTCTGAAGGCTGTATTCACTATCTGGAATTGTTATATCACCGGGAATCTGTCTTTTTTCTATTATAACTTCTCCATTATCAGATTCAATCATTTCTGCTATTTTATCTCTGGCAAATTCCATCAATCTATCTTCAGAAATACTTTTGGCAGAAGTTCTGACACGGACGACCCGGGGAATCTGCAGATCAAATTCATCAGGGTCATATCCCTTATCCTCTAAAAGTAATTTTATCAACTCTCGATTTATCTTCCGAGTATATCCTGGAGGGGCAGCTTTTTCCAGTTCTATTTTTGTTAATTCTTCTCTTTTTTCAGCACTGCTGCCCTCTATAAGAGCTATATCACCCATCCTAATTACTTCTCTATCCACAGTAACTTCATCTTCAATTTGAATTGTGGTATTTTCACTTTGAGATAAAACTGCCTCGGTTGTAAACAACAGCAAAGCTATTATTAAGCCTATCGTAAATAAGTTTTTTTTATGGGGATATTTGACCATAAGCCCCCGCCCTTTCATTAAACACTTATTTGTTAACAGATTTACCTACTTAACTGACTTGCAGTCTGCAGCATTTCATCAGCAGACTGTATAGCTTTTGAATTGGTCTCATAAGCACGCTGGGCTGAAATCATATCAGTCATTTCTTCTACTACCTTAACATTGGAATTTTCCAGAAAACCCTGTGCTATAGTACCATATCCTTCAGAACCTGGCATATCAACCATCGCTTCTCCAGAAGCAGCAGTCGGTTCATAAAGATTCCTGCCTTCACTCTGCAGGCCTGCTGGATTGGTAAAACGGGCCAGCTCAATTTGTCCAAGCTGCTGAGGTTCATCGTCTCCAGCTACCTTAGCATTAACTGTACCATCTGAGGTGATCGTTATATCAGTTGCATCTTCCGGAATAAATATTTCCGGCTGAACCGGATATCCATCAGAAGTTACAATTCTTCCCTGACTGTCCTGTTTTAAAGAACCGTCCCGTGTATAAGCTGTTGACCCATCGGGTTTGGTCACCTGTAAAAAACCATCTCCTTCTATGGCAATATCCAGGGGATTATCTGTAGATTCCATACTACCCGGAGTATTAATCCTCTGTGTTGCTGCCACTTTGGAACCATGGCCAATTTCAATCCCTGTTGGCAGCTCTGAACCCTCAGCGTTGGGGCTTCCTGCCTGACGTAAATTCTGATACATCAAATCCTGAAAATTGACCAGACTCTTTTTGAAGCCGGTCGTATTTACATTTGATAGATTATTAGAAGTCACATCTATGTTGGATTCCTGTGTATTCATTCCGGTTGCAGCAGTCCATAAAGCGTTAATCATCCTATCAACTCCTCCTTCAATTTTATTTACTTCCCGCCTCGGTCGGTCAGCGGAAACGATCAGCCTCCATTTAGGTCCGGCTGATTAAAACCATCAAAAGACTAGCCAACTCTTCCTACCTGATTTACCGCCTGATCCAG
The DNA here is from genome assembly GCA_964609745.1 of uncultured Halanaerobiaceae bacterium. Lineage (GTDB taxonomy): Bacteria > Bacillota > Halanaerobiia > Halanaerobiales > DATFIM01 > CAZSTU01. The sequence continues at coordinate 181 of CAZSTU010000095.1, read as the reverse complement.
AGTACTGTCAGCCTTTTGAATTACCTTTTGATTTGTTTGATAATGACGATTTGCCTCTATCATATTAACCATTTCTCTGACAATATTAACATTTGACTGTTCCAGATGGCCCTGAGCCACTGAATAATCCTCAGCTTCTTCGGATTCTGGGGCTTCATTAACAACGGGTGCTTCGCTTGGT
>CAZSTU010000094.1:0-9434 GCA_964609745.1 uncultured Halanaerobiaceae bacterium | reverse complement strand
GGTTATTGCCATGGGTGGCGGAAATGTATGTCAGAATCTTTATCTAGCAGGGGAGGCTCTAAAGCTGGGTGTATGTGCCATTGGGGCCTATGGGCAGGAAAAGACCGATAATATTTTGGAAGTAGACGGCCAGGAAGAGTTTGCAGTTTATGGAGCGTCTGTTGGTGTAGTTTAAGGAATATTTTAGAAAAAAATATTTTGAAGCTTGACATCAAATAAAACATAATGTATTATATAATTAGTGAATGTATTAATTTTCACAAAGTAGCTTCAGGCATACAGAGGTTAACTTTTTGCTATGTGCCTTTGTATACCTGTGATAAAAGAGAACCTGAAACCTGACCGGTTGGAGGTTAAATCCAGCAGGGAAGGGATTGGGTAGTAATGGCCCCTGTTAAATTATTATGTCTTTTGGGCTATGTTACCTTACTCCCTTTGCCGAGGGAGTTTTTGATTTTTAGAAGATTATATCTACTTGACACCACATGAATCTAAAATCTAAATTTATCAAATACTAAAATAAAATCTCAATTTCAAAGGGGTGAAAAAATGGATAAAAGAATTGCTGTAATCGGAGCAATACTTGACAGACCTAAGGATTCACAATTTGAATTTAACAAAATTGTGGCAGATTATAAGGGGATTGTAAGGGGACGTCTGGGGTTGCCCCTTAATGATAAAGGAATCTCGGCAATTTCATTAACAGTGATTGGTCCACTTGATGAGATAAACAGCCTTACGGGAAAATTGGGTAATATCAAAGGTGTTTCAGTAAAAACATCTATTTCCAAAAAGGAATTATGATGATGAAAAATATTATAGCAAAATTGTATAAAAGAAATGAGTTAAAAAGAGATGAATTAATTTATCTACTCGAAAATTTAAATGATTTCTGGAAAGACAAATTATTCAAACTGTCACAAAAAGCAGTTATAGAGAACTATGGGAGAAAAATATTTTTAAGAGGTCTACTGGAATTCTCCAATTACTGTCATAATGACTGTCTTTACTGTGGATTAAGAAAATCAAATACAAATGTCAGTAGATATCGCTTATCACTAAATGAGATTATAAATTCTTTTGAAATAGCTGCAAAATTAGGCTATAAAACACTAGTTTTGCAGAGTGGGGAAGATAAGTATTTTACTGATGATCGGTTGATTTCAATTATCTCTCAGATCAAAAGTAGATATACAGATGTAGCGGTTACACTTTCCATAGGTGAAAGAAGCTATCAAAGCTATCAAAAACTCTTTGAGGCCGGAGCTGACAGATATTTACTTCGACACGAAACAGTTAATGACAAACAATATAATAATTTTCATCCGGATATGAATTTTAAAAATAGAGTAAAATGTCTTATAAATTTAGACGATATTGGTTATCAGACAGGGGCGGGTTTTATTGTTGGTCTTCCCGGGCAAACTATAGAAAGTATTGCAGATAATTTATTGTTTTTAAAAAAACATGATCTAGATATGGTCGGTCTTGGCCCCTTAATTCCCCATCCAGACACCCCCCTTGCCGGTTGCAGCAGGGGTAGTGTGGAGATGACTCTTGTCTGTTATGCCCTGACAAGGCTTCTCTTACCGAAGACCTTAATACCTGCTACTACTGCCCTGAATACACTTGATGAAAGGGGATGGGAGAAGGGTATCAGGGCTGGAGCTAATGTAGTTATGCCCAATTTATCTCCAGCAAAAAGTCGTGATAAATATGAAATATATCAAAATAAAGGTGATACTGATGTTTCAATGTTAAAAGATATCAAAAAAAGAATTAAAAAAACGGGGTTTGAAGTTGATATGGGTCGGGGAGATAGCATTAAATGGTTGAATCAAAAAAGGAGGAAAAATAATGAGTGAAGATTTTATCGATGATGGGAAAATTAAAAGACAGTTAAAAAAAGCTAGAGATTTTGATCCTGCTGAAATCAGATCAATACTTCAAAAAGCATATGAAAAAAACAGACTGAATCCGATGGAAACTGCAAAATTACTGCAGGTAGAGGATCAGGAACTTTTAGAAGAAATGTATGAAACTGCCGGGAAAATAAAGGAAGATGTATATGGGAAGAGGATAGTACTTTTTGCTCCTCTTTATGTGGGGAATAAATGTGTCAATAACTGCGTTTATTGTGGTTTTAGGCGGGATAATGATGCTGTAAAAAGAAAAACATTGAGTAAAAAAGAATTAGAAAAGGAGGTTGAAATTCTGGAAAGTAGAGGGCACAAAAGGTTGATTATGGTATATGGTTCACATCCTGATTATGATGCTGATTTTATGTGTGAAACCATCGAAAATGCCTACAATACCCATCATGGGCAAACAGGTGAGATACGCAGGACAAATGTCAATGCTGCTCCCCAGACTGTAGAGGATTATAAAAAATTACATGAAATTGGAATAGGTACCTTTCAAATATTTCAAGAAACATATCACCACGAAACTTATAAAAAGGTACACCCACCCGGGGATATAAAGAATGACTATCAATGGAGACTATATGGACTTGACCGCGCCATGGAAGCAGGAATAGATGATGTGGGGATTGGAGCACTTTTTGGGCTTTATGAGGACTGGAAATTTGAGGTGATGGGTCTTTTATACCACAGCATTCATCTGGAAGAAAAGTTTGGTGTAGGTCCACATACAATATCATTTCCAAGAATGGAACCAGCCCTTAACACTCCTTTTTATGATCAGATAAATCATGTTTCTGATAAAGATTTCAAAAAAATAGTTGCTGTTTTAAGGCTTTCCGTACCTTACACAGGTTTAATCTTAACTGCCAGGGAAAATCCAGATGTGAGAGAAGAAGTAATGCCAGTGGGAGTTACCCAGATTGATGCTGGTTCAAGAATTGGTATAGGTGGTTATAAAGAATCTGAAAATGAAAATATACCTGAAAAAGAACAATTTCAACTGGGAGATTTGAGACCTCTAGATACTGTAATGAAAGAAATCTGTGAAATGGGTTGGATACCCTCTTTCTGTACTGCTGGTTACCGCTGTGGGCGAACAGGTGAGCATTTTATGTCACTGGCCAAACCGGGTGATGTTCACCGTTTCTGTATGCCCAATGCTGTCCTTACTTTTAAGGAATATTTACTTGACTATGCCTCACCTGAAACTAAAAAAGTTGGAGAAAAGACAATAGAATATATTCTTGATGAAATTGAAAAGAAGGATAAAAAGAGAAGAAAACTTGTTGAAGAAAAAATTGAGTTAATAGAATCCGGTCAGAGGGATGTTTATGTCTAAAGATAAGTTTAAAGATTGGATAGAAAAGGCAGCTCGTGGCGCTTTAAGTACAGAAAATTTAAAAGAAGGACTGGATTTTATAGTTAGTCAGTTTGTTAAAAAATTCCCGGGAAGTAAAATTTATTTTGCCGAAAAATTGGGGAAAAGGATATCCTATATAAGCGGGGCCGGCCGGGAAAATTATCTGGAAGCTGAAGAAATTGATGCCGGTAATGACTATTTTGTATATCTAGAAAATATTGAGTTAAATGAAAGAGAAAAAGAAATTTTAATTTCACTGATAAAATTAGTTGTCTATATAAAGGATGATAAAAATGAGTCTTAATAAAACTCCAGAAGCTGAAAGAATAAATATTGGTAGATATGGTAAAAGAAATGCAGGTAAATCCTCCCTGCTCAATGCCATAACAGCTCAAAATACCTCAATAGTTTCCACTGTAAAAGGAACTACAGCAGATCCGGTAAAAAAAGCAATGGAATTTATTTCAGTGGGGCCGGTGTTATTAATTGATACAGCCGGTCTTGATGATCGGGGTGAACTGGGCAAAAAAAGGGCAAAAAGAAGTATTAAAACTTTGCAACGCACTGATTTTGCAGTTTATGTACTTGATATTAAAGATTTTGATCTTGAGGCTTTAAATAAGGCTGAAAAACAATTCAAAAGATTTAATATACCCTATCAGGTGGTAGTAAATAAAATAGACACAGTGTCTGAAAATACAGCAAAAAAGTTAAAGGAAGATTATCCTGAGTTTGTCTTTGTTTCTGCACTTAAAAATAAAAACATAAATAAATTAAAAAAACAGATTAAGGATAAGATAAAAGATAAAAAGAAAAACCCTCCCATAATTGGAGATTTAGTTTCCTATGGAGACAGGGTGATAATGGTGGTCCCCATAGATTCCGAGGCGCCGGAGGGCAGGCTTATTTTACCACAGGTTCAATCTATCCGGGACTGTCTTGATCACGGGATCAAAAGTCTGGTTGTTCGTGATACTGAACTTGAATCAGCATTAGATGAATTAAAAAATATTGATCTGGTAATAACTGACTCACAGGCATTCAAAAGAGTGGGAGAGATGGTGCCACATGATATATTATTGACCTCTTTTTCCATGCTTTTTGCTCGATATAAGGGAGATTTTGAAAAATTCTTAGAGGGTATAAATACTTTAGTTAATCTAAGTGAAGAAGACAGCATACTAATATCAGAAACCTGTACCCATGATGTCTCCTGTGAAGATATAGGAAGAGTAAAGATCCCGGGCCTTATTGCAGAGAATATAGGTAATAAAATTAACATAGATGTAGTGGGGGGGATGGACTTTCCACAAAATCTATCAGAATATGACCTGGTGATACATTGTGGGGCCTGTATGGTAAACCGGAAAACAATGCAGTCCAGAATTAAATTTTGCAGTGAACAGAATGTAGCAATAACCAATTATGGAATGACACTCGCCTATTTTCACAATATACTTGATAGAGCACTTGAACCATTTAAGATTTCCGATAAACTATTAATTTGATCGGAAATCTTAATATTATTTTTTACAAAAATTTGCTTATTTGTTACAATATATACACCAATTAAGAAGAAATAATGATTGTATCTGTATTGAGTATTAGTTAAAGGAGGTAATTAAATAGTGAAAACTTTGGGTTTAATCGGTGGTATGAGCTGGGAGTCGTCTCAGGAGTATTATAGAATCTTAAATGAATTAATAAAAGAAAAACTGGGAGAGCCTCATTCCTGTGAACTGATAATGTATTCAGTAGATTTTGCCGAATTTGAGAGTTTACAGCATGAAGACAGGTGGAATGAAATGGCAGAAAGAATGGTTGATATTGCCCGGAGGCTGGAATCTGCAGGTGCAGAACTTTTGCTGATCTGCACAAATACCATGCACCGTCTGGCCCCTGACATTGAAAGTGAAATCACCATTCCTTTATTACACATTGCTGATGCTACGGCAGAAAATATCAAAAAAGATAATAATTCTAAAGTTGGATTATTGGGTACAAAGTTTACCATGAGTGGTGATTTTTATAAAAAGAGGTTGGAAGAAAAGCATGAAATTAAGGTCATTACTCCTGATAGTAAGCAGCAGGATGTCGTACATGGGATAATCTATAATGAACTCATTTCAGGTATCATTAAGAATAAATCCCGGGAGAAATTTATTGAAATAATAGGTGGTTTGCAGGAAAGAGGAGCAGAAGGGGTTATACTGGGGTGTACTGAAATACCACTGTTAATAAAACAGGAACACAGTCCTTTAACAATCTATGATACTACCTATATACATGCCAGAAGTGCGGTTAAAGAAATATTATAGTTGTCTTATGATCAAAATTATGATAACATTTGAGCAAAGATAAAAACAAATTATATTACACTGAATGGTAAGCTCAGGAGGATTACTATGACAGAAGACAACAAATGGCTGAAATATGCAAAAAAGCTGCAATCTATCGCACAGGCTGGTTTGACATACTCTCAGGATGAATATCACCGCGAAAGATTTGAGCAGATAAAAGAAATTAGCCTGGATATATTGAAGAATTATACAGAAATTGATCGTAAAAAAATAAGGAATATTTTTGCTGAAGGAGAAGGATATCCAACTCCAAAAGTAGATGTACGGGCTGCGGTTTTCAAAAAAGGTAAGATCCTTTTGGTCAAAGAAAAGCAGGATAAAAGATGGTCACTGCCCGGAGGATGGGCTGAGGTGGATTTATCATTGAAGGAAAATATAATAAAAGAAACCGAGGAAGAGGCAGGAGTTAAAGTCCGCCCTCTTAGAATAATAGCCATACAGGATCGAAGAAAGCACAATGAACCACCTTCTGCCTATGGAATATATAAAATTTTTGTTGAATGTGAATATATAGAGGGTAGTTTTGAAAAAAATGTTGAAACTCTTAATGCGGCTTTTTTTGAGAGGGAAAATTTACCTGAACTCTCAGAGCCGAGAAATTCGGTTGAACAGATTGATATGTGTTTTACAGTCAAAGATAAAGAAGTTCACGAACCGTATTTTGATTAACATAACATTCAAACAGTAAAGAATGAGGATAAAATGATATATAGACCGGTCAGTAGAAAGGTTAACCATAATATATTACAGTAAAAGCTTTGGCATTAGTAGCAGCTGGATTAGTGTAAACATGCTGTTTATTTCCTTTAAAGTTTAATGCTTCACCCTCTCTTAACTGGTATATCCGGTCATCAATATTGACTTCAAGTCTGCCTTCTTTAAGGAGTAGATATTCTTCTACTCCTGTATAATGGGCTTCTGCATGGTGAGAATATCCCGGGGCAATTTCAATAAAATATATTTCAAAACCCTTTTTCTTCTCAAATGGGAAGAGGGGATATACCCGGTAGTTTTCCCCTTTTTCAATAAAGGGAGTTATATTTTCCGGTGAAACTACACTGTAATTTTCACTGTCTTCTTCTACAAAAGTTGAAAAGGAGACATTTAACCCTCTGGCTATTTTCCAGAGGGTTTTTACTGTTGGTGAAGATATCCCTCTTTCGACCTGTCCCAGCATAGATTTACTGACTCCAGTTAGTTTTTCCAGTTCACTGAGGCTTAAGTTTTTTTCGTTTCGTAGATTGCGGAGTTTTTCCCCAACCATTTTATTAAAGTTATCCATATTTCTCCCCCTTTTTAAATTAGCTCTTGTATGTTATAACATAATATTATATAATGTAACATAAATAAATATAATATAACATCTTTATGTATTTTATATTATACAATAGAAGAAAGGAGAGTGCAAGTAATGGAGGAGTTTAAAAATGGAATAAAGGCTGCTATACCAATAGCCATAGGTTATATACCCATAGCTCTTACATTCGGTCTGCTGGCAAAGTCTAATGAAATTTCCTTTTATATCACAACATTAATGTCACTTTTGGTTTTTGCCGGAGCCAGTCAGTTTGTAGCCGTCAATCTGCTGGCCCTGGGCACAGGAACAGGAGAGATTATCCTGACAACGTTCATTTTAAATTTCCGTCATTTTTTGATGTCAGCCTCACTTTCACAAAAAATGGCTGAAAATATTGATAAAAAATTGTTATCACTTCTGGCCTTTGGTATTACTGATGAGACCTTTTCCATAGCCTCTTTAAAAAAAAATGAGTTAAAACCTGCCTTTATGCTGGGCTTAAATCTGCTTTCCTATCTGGCCTGGGTTGTTGGTACTGCGGCCGGACACCGGGGAGGAGCTGTTTTGCCTGATTCTCTACAATCAAGTATGGGAATAGCACTCTATGCTATGTTCATAGGTCTTTTAGTCCCTTCATTGAAAGAATCAAGCTCTGAAACAATTGTAGCCCTTATTACTGTTATTGTAAGTCTTATATTTTATTTTCTCTCAAAGTATATTTCCCTGAGTGAAGGCTGGAGGATAATTATTGTAACCATAATATCTGCATTTATAGGGGCTTTAATATATTCAGATAAAGGAGGGAGAAGCCGTGTCTGAAAAGATTTTACTGGTAGTGGGAATGGCTGCTGTTACTTATGGTCCCCGTATGTTGCCCCTGGTTTTTTTACCAGGAATAAGACTTTCACCATTTTTAGAAATTTTTTTAAAATTTGTACCTGTAACTGTTTTAACTGCTTTAATTGTCCCCGGTATATTCAACTCCACAGGTCAACCGCTGACAGCTGTCATAGGGGCAGGAGTGGCTTTTATTCTCGCCTTTAAAGATCAAAATTTAATTTTAGTTGTTCTTGGTGCTATATTTTCTGTATTTTTAAGTGGATTAATATTATGAACTTCCCACAAGAAGGATATTTGGCCGGCCTAAAGTAAGGTTATTTAAAAACTTTAGGTATTTTTTGCTAATTAATTTAAATTTGTTTGAAAGAGAAATAAGGTCTCGGGCTGCCAGATCCTCTTTTCAGTATTTATATGAGTTTAATAAAATCATATTTTTAATGACTAAAATTTTAAAAATTTGGATTTTATCTTAAATTTTTGGTATGATTATAGTATAGAAGTATTTTAAAGGTATCGGGGGTGAAAATCATGCTGGAAATTATTGGTGAATACATAACTCAATTTTTTGATAACAAACCCCAGCTTTCAGAACAGGACTTTTATTATGAAATAAGTTATTATAATTTAAGCCGTTTAAAATTTTTACTGAGTATATTTTCTTTCATTCTGCTTATCTTTACCACGATGCAGTATTTTAAAGAAGGCGATGGGAGCCTGCTTCGGTTTCAGGCCGGTGTAGTAGTATTTATGCTAATTTTATTGTTTGGTATATACAGGAAAACAAGCGATGATGGGGATATAGCTAATGTTAGTAAGCTCTGGTTTTATATGGGTTCAATATCTCCCATGTTATGGTTTGTTTTTCGGGCCGGTATTCAACCCTGGAGTGTATTTTCTTTGGTTTTGTTTACGGTTTCATTATTTTTTATATCAGTTTTATTTTACTGGAAATGGCAGGGTTATTTATTTATCTGGGGGGGATTAACGGCTGGAGTTTTGCTTTTAAATTATATTTATGCTACAGGAAATATTGACCTTCCAGAGAAAATAATTATGATGGGCAATATCTTCATCCTGGGTTTTATTTTTTCTAGGGTTAATTATATTTCTTTTATTAAAGATTTTGAAGAAAGAAAAAAAATTAAAAATGAGTATAAAGAATTAGAGAAAAAGAACAGACGGCTGCAGAGTTTACTTGAAGAAAAAACAGATGAGATTAAAAATTTCCAGCAGCAGGTTGAGGAATTGAAAAGTAGGTTTAATAGGTCTCTAAAAGAAGGAAATATTGGTTACTGGGAGTGGAATATTTCGGGAAACAGAGTAATTTATCATAAACAGTGGGCACGTATATTGAAATACAGTGTTGATAGACTTGATGGAAGACTTGAAACATGGCAGGAATTAATTCACCCGGAAGATCGCGATGAATTCAACCACATAAAAGATAAAATAACAAATGGTGAAATAGATAATTTTGAATTATCACACAGGTTGCGAACAGGAGAGGGCAAATGGAAAAATGTAATATCTTCAGGAGAGGTCCTGGAAAAAGATGAGCATGAAAAACCCATAAGAGTATCAGGAGTTTTAAAAGATAATGACAAAAAGGTTTCACTTAAAAAAAATATTGAATTTTATAAGGACTTATTTGG
>CAZSTU010000093.1:0-9456 GCA_964609745.1 uncultured Halanaerobiaceae bacterium | reverse complement strand
GAAGGTGATAAAGAAAACGAAGATGAAAAAGAAGATAAAAACAATGATGACGAAAATCCCCGGCCTTCAGTAGAAAATGTTAGAATATATACTATCAATGCCGATAAAAACGAGGACCCAAAAGCTGACAGCTCTGCTCAAAAAACAGAACCCGAACCTGATGGAGATTATCAACTCAGCTCACCGACAGGGGAAAGAAAAGTCATTGCCTGGCTGGACAGTAATGAAGATGGAAAAATCAATAAAGGAGATTACCTGGCCAGCCATACTGTAAAAATCAAGTCAGGAGAAAAAAGAGAAATAAATCTCGAACTAAAATTGCTTGAGTAATATTTATTAAAGAGCAGGGTATTCCCTGCTCTTTTAGTTTAAAATGTATAGCTCATCCCCGCTCTCGGAGTATCGAAGTTCAGCAGATGAAGATCAAAATAAAGGTCAGGGTAAAAATTAAATCTTGCTCCCAGATTAATCTCCTGGTCAAGATATTCTGCCATCAAATTTACCGGTGGTAAATTATTAAGATAATCAGGAGAGCCCCCCTCATCCTCTTCTGTTATTGTAATATCGGCCGGATTAATTACCTTATTGATGCCTGCAAATATTCCCCCATAATGACCGTCTCCAATACCTGCATGTCCTCTAATATTGTAACCTAAATCTTTACTTGCCGCCAGATATAGATCTTTTCTGCGCAGACCCACTGCCAGAGCAGGCTGTCCTTCATTTTCTTCCAGCACTAAAAATTTTACAAGGGCACCGGGCTTTAAATTATTGTTTTCACCGGAATAAATCTGAATTCCTACTTCAACTTTTTCGTCTAGAAGGTAAATCCCCTCCATAAGTCCCCTGTTTTCAGTAATTTCTGCAGTAAGTGAAGCTTGTTCACTACCCATATCAGCCGTTGGTGCTTCCACCAGCTCGTGTACAGCCCCTGCCCGGGCAGTATGGGAAAGTATCAAAATAAGTAGTGAGATAATAAATAAAGTGTGGAATATTTTTTTCTCCATTGATTACTCCTTTCCCTTTGACTTACTCGAATTTTTTTTGATTTCGGCCAGTTCCTTTTTTAAATTTCTGACTTCTTTTATCAAATCAGGTAATTTTTTGCGGGAGGCTTTTTCCCTCATAACTCTCCTGTGTTCACGGGCCGGATTGCCGGAATAAAAAGATCCTTCAGGTACATCCCCGGTTACCAGGCTGCGGGCGGCGAGTGTCGCGTTTTTCCCAATATGAACATGGTCAATAATACCGGCCTGCCCGGCGGCAGTCACCCCTTTTCCCAATTTTGAACTCCCGGCAATACCAACCTGGGCCACAATAAGACATTCCTCACCTATGTTAACATTATGAGCAATCTGTGTTAAATTATCAATCTTACTACCCCGGCCGATAACCGTTGCCTCCTGGGTCCCCCGGTCAATGGTAGTATTTGCTCCAATCTCTACTTCATCCTCGATTTTTACATTTCCCAGCTGCGGAATTTTATGATGGCCGTTTTCATCACTGATATAGCCGTATCCATCAGCACCAATCACCGCTCCACTGTGAATAATAACATTGCTGCCAATAATACAGCCATATTCAATAACAACCCGGGGGCCTAAAATGGTATATTCACCAATTTTAACACCGGGTCCAATATAGACTCCTGGCCCCACTATAACTTCTTTACCAATTTTTACATTTTCAGATATCACTGCCCCAGGATGTATTGATACATCTTCTCCCATCATTACACTATCATCCACATGTGCTCCGGGATCAATTCCCGGTTTTTTCAGGGGTTGTGGAGAAAATAATCGAGCAATTCGGGCATAGGCCAGCCGGGGATTGTCCACTTTCAAAACCGCCTTATCTTCTACCTCAATGTCTTCTTTTACAATCAAAAGAGAGACCTTTGAATTCAAAACTTTATTTACATTTTCTTTTTTTTCTACAAAAACAGCTGTGCTGGCCTGTGGATTATTTATGGAACTAACTCCTTTGACAGGTAATTGGGGAGGACCTTTTAATTTGCCTTCAGTCTGCCGGGCGAGTTCAGCAGCAGTAAAGGAGTTATTCATTATTTTCTTCCTCCTCTGATTTATCCTCATCCATTTTTTCAATTACCTCTGAAGTTATATCTATACCTCCATAGTGTACTGAATTTTTGTAAAGAACAATTTCTATATTTTCTTCTTCAGTTATTTCAGCAAGCACTTCTTCCATTTCCTTATTTAACTTTTCCTCAAGGCGGGATTTTTCATTATTATACTCCTGATAAATTTCTTCTTCTCTATTTTTTTGTTCTTCTTCACTTAGATCTTCATCCTCTTCTTCAATGCGCTCTTCCAGTTCACTGCCCACCTCACTCAGCCTCTGCTGCAGTTCTGCAGCTCTTTCGCTTTCTTCAATTACCCTATCCATATCCATTATGCCAATATTACTTGGCTTTGAGCTGCAGCCTGAAAGAAGAAAAAATGACATAATGATTATTAAAAAGCCCAGTATTACCTTTCTGCTGTCCATTCTTTATTTCCCTCCCGACATTCCTTATTCACTTTTTTTATAAAACTGCAAAAAACTGTAATCTTCCCGCGTCTTATCCAGTAACAACAAATTATTTTGCAGGCTGCTATCAGCCATCTCACCTAATTCTTCTTTTCTTCGGCGAAGTTGTTCTTGCAGTTTACGCTGTTGTTGAAAAATATAGCTCTGTAACTCTCTGTCAAATTTATCTTTTTTCGCAGCGATTTTTTTATCCTTCTCTTCTCTCAATTCCTTCTGTTTATCTGCAAATTTCTGATTATATTCCTCTTTAACCTCTTCAATTTCTTCATCTGTTTCTTTTTCTATTTTTTCTTTGCGTTTGGCTATTCTTGTATCACGGTCATTTACAAGTTCATTCAATTGTTTTTGATAATTTTCCTTTTCTTTTTGAGACAGGTCAAGAACTTCCATTTTTATTCTTATATTCAATAAGCTGTGGTAATATTCATTTCTTAATTCACTAATATTTTGAGTTAACTCTTCCTGTTTATCATTTCTGATTTCTGTACTCAAGTCATCAACTTTTTCCAGATAAAATTCTTCTTTAACCTCTACTCTTTCCTTATATTCCTGTTCTTTTTTTTCTCTGTATTTATTAACTTCTTCATTCATTTCTCCTTTTTTCTCATTAATTTTGTTCGCATATTTAGTTGAAAGCCTTTTTAGTTCTGAATCCATTATCTTTTCAATTTCCCGACGCTGTTTTTCAGCTTTTTCCTCCTGTTCCAACATCTTTGACTCCTGAGTTAATAACAATTTTTGATAGTCATCTTCCTCTATTTTACCTGTATCCTCAACTTCCATTTCATCCATCTGCCTGAGATCAATATTAACCTCACCGTGTGTTTCCGGGGAAGGAGACGCCAGACCGTTAGAATATACATAAAGAACAGCTCCTGCCGAAAAAATAGCCAGGATAAATATAAGTAAAAATATTTTTTTTAGCATCTCCTCCCCCCCTCTGTTTTATTCATTTACCGATTATTCATCATCTGTTTCTTCCATATCCATGCCATTTTCATCTATATATTCTATTACCTCTTCTGTCATATCATAGCCACCATAAATAACATTTTTCTTGTCTAATACCAGCCTTACTTCCTTTTCTTCAGCAACCGACTCTACAACACCTTCAATCTTACTTAAAACTTCCTGAATTAACTCCTGTTCTTTATCAGATAGGTCTGCCTGGTATTCCTGTAATAATTCCTGCTGTTTTTCTTCAGATAATTCGTCTGCTTCTTCCTCCAGCTCAGACTGCATGGACTGGGCCGCTTCATTTAGTTCTTTTTCAGCAATTTCTTTATCAGGATGATGGTCAAAAACTTCCTGTACATCTACATATGCTATTCTTCCTTCAGTTTCATTTTGAGCACCAAGCTGTTCTACTGGATTGTACAATACAAAACCACCAATAACCAGTACGGTTATTAAAGCCAGCAAAGCATATTTATTTTTTAGTATCATCATTTTACCCCCATTTAATATTTTACCAGTATTCTATAAAGATCTTACTGCAGTAAATCCAAAACTTTGCAAGCTGGACTCACTGCAGCAGTAACTTATTGATTAAAATGTCTGACCAATATTAAAGTGGAATTTGCCACCACCGTCTTCACGCCAGCCATAATCAAGTTTAAGCTGACCCAGAGGCGTATTCATTCTGGCTCCCAGACCTGCCGAATAATTTAAATCATTAAGGGTCATTTCATCTCTTTTATCCCAGGTATTACCACCATCGACAAAAACAACCCCGGTAATTTTGTCCACTATAGGATAACGGTATTCAACCTGTCCCAGTAACATATTGTTACCGTAAAAGATATTGTCATAACCGCGCAGAGTGTTTGCCCCACCAAGGCGGTATTTATCGGAGGTAGGTATATCATCTGTGCCCAGTCCTGTCTTCATGCGCAGAGCCCAGGCATCATCATCTAAGAAAGCGGGATAAAACCTTCTAAAATCAGCATTAAGCTTTACAAATTGATCTGTACCGCCCAGTACTCCGCCCGCAAATTCAGAGGAAAAAATATCAATAGCACCCTCTGTGGGATTAAAGGGATGATTGGTAGTATCTCTATCAACTTCAAAGCCCAGACTTCTAACCCTGCTTTCTTCATCATCAATATCTTCTTCATCATAATTAATTTTTGTATTTTCTGCCTTAAAGGTAACTGTGCCCTGCCACATTTCAGTTAAGGGGTGGCCCAGTGAGAGATTGCCTCCCTTACGGTCCCGGTCATAACTGTATTCTTCACCATCTTCTTCTAAATATGAGGAACCCCGGGAAGATTGATTATAAAGGCTTATACCAAAGGAAGTAGGGGTTCCCATAACCCACGGCTCTTCAAAATTTAAAGAATATGTGGTATCCTTTTTGCTAAATTCACTGCTTAAGCTTAAGGTCTGTCCTCTACCAAGTAAATTTTCCTCTCTAACATTTACATAACCAAATAAACCTCTGCTGGTATCACCACCGGCACTATATCCGGCCCCAAAATTAAGCTGTCCGGTTTCACCTTCCTTAACATTAATCACCAGATCAGCCTGATTACTGTCTTTGTCCTCTAGTGGCTTCAGTTCCGGCTCTATCTCTTCAAAATAATTTAATTGATAAAGTTTGCGGTAGGTATCCTGTATGCGTTCTACATTTACCGGATCACCGGGCTCAATATCGAGTTCTCTGGTAATAACAAAATCCTTTGTCTTTTCATTTCCTTTAATAACTATTTCATTGAGATGCCCAACATCTATTTTAACAGATAGCTGACCATCTTCACTAATATTCACATCACGAAAACCGGCCATGGCATAACCATCATCTTTATATTTTTGCTGCAATTCTTTTAGTCCATCATTCAGTGACTGAACATTCAGCATATCTCCTTCCTGCACATCCAGAATATTGACAATTTCTTCTCTATCATAAACTTCATTTCCTTCAATATTTATTTCTTCTATCATTGGGTTTTCTACAACCTCAAATATAACCTCAAGACCACCATCATGTTGTTTGAAATTAACCTGAATATCCTGAAAATATCCCAGATCCATTATAGCCTGCATGTCAGAGCGCAGACCTTCTTCGTCAAATCCATCACCAACTTCGGTTTCCACTACATCCAGTATTTCATTTTCACTAATATGTTCATTACCCTCTACTGTAATACGGGCAATTTCCTGATCTTCCTCCTGGGCCAGTGTTAGCCCCCCCGAAAGCGTAATTACTAAAAACAACGCTGCTGTTATAATAATAAACGTCTTTTTCATTGTTTTCCTCCTCTTTCTTTATTATTTCCAAAATAAGGACTCTATTATAATATATTGTGATAAATTACCTGTATAATAATTATCATACCCGCTCTTTCATCTTTAATGTATAATATTAGAAATCAAGAGTTGTATCTACACTGAGCCTGTATTCATCATCTCCGAGCCAGCTTCCCTCCAGTCTCGTTCTTTCTGTAAGAGAATAAGAAAATGTAACCTCATTTTCCACTTCATCAGTACCAACAGTGCCTACATATTCCAGATAAAGTTTATCATTGAGATTTTTACCCAGAGTTACTATTAACTCATCTCTCCAACCCAGTTCATAGGTGTTGATTTCAATATGATCCAGAAAGAAGAAACGCTGTAATCTCTCTTCAAGTTCTGAAATAAAGTCTGCCTGAAAGGTACTCTGCAGAAGGCGTACTATTTCTTTTTGCGCCATACGACCTACCAGTTCACTTCTACTTAGATCCTCATCTTCTCTAAACATCTCTCCCAGTCCGCCTTTTTGAGTCAAAAGAGCCATAATCTCTCTTTCTGAGAGCTGGGGGCGGGAAGTCAAAGTTGTAGCCATATCATCTGCCGGACCGTCAAGTCTGACAGTCACTTCCACA
Organism: uncultured Halanaerobiaceae bacterium; assembly: GCA_964609745.1. GTDB lineage: Bacteria > Bacillota > Halanaerobiia > Halanaerobiales > DATFIM01 > CAZSTU01. The sequence continues at coordinate 3,040 of CAZSTU010000093.1, read as the reverse complement.
CCATCTATTACAGTGGTAGCCCTGACATGAAGAGTAGGAATATATTCTTCAAAACGACTAAAATCAGCACTTGCCTCCTGTAAAATAAATTTATTATTATAAAAATCAAAGTTTCCCTGCTGGCTGTATAACTCACCTTCCATGCGGAAATCTTCATCCTCAAAGATTAAAGTCAAATAACCCTCTTCAATTAAAACATCAATATTTTGTTGCCGGCGGAAATAAACCTCATCTCCGGGATGTAGTGTAAGTTCCATTTCAGGAGAAAAAGCCGTTTCTCCATCTTCTGTGGGCCACTCAAAGGGCATTGTCACCAGAAAATCATGTGGGGTTAAATCGCCCTTGAAATAGGGCTGCAGCCAGGACCCTGTCATTTTAACTCCTTCTGTATCAAATAAACCTTCATAAGAACCACGGCTGAAAGGCAGATCCTTACCGGAGAGAACTAAATCCCAGTTCTCTTCAGCAAAGGGATGAATATTGCCTGTAATATTAAAATCACCATCCCCATATCTACCCTCAATGCCTGAAACATCTATTTTGCTACCACTGTAATTTATTTTACCACTGAAATCCTTAAATTTATGCGGGAGACCTGTATCCAGTATTTCTCCGTTCAAATCCATCTGACCAGATAGTTCAGGCTGAGTTATATCTCCCTGAAGTCTTGTTCTACCTTCAATTGTGCCTTCTGCTCTATTAACTATATTAACAGTGTTCTGTAACAATTGCAATGGTAAATTATCGCTGTTTATTTCCACATCTAGTGATTCACGCAGAGGATAAATTGAGCCCTTTGCTCTTAACTCTCCTCCACCTTCAGGAATAATAGACTGTTCCAACTGAAACTCTTCTCCCCGGTGATAAAATATATCTCCTTTTACCTCTTTTAGGGGAAACCCCCCTGCTGCAGCTTCCCTGACATTGGTTGAAACCTCAAGATCAAAATCATCTACAGGACCATTTATTTCTCCCTGAAAATCCATTTTTCCTGTTAATTCCACACCGGTATCCAGTTCAGATGCTAATTCACTTATTTTTATGTCTTCACCTGCAAAATCAATATGGAGATCATCATCCATCCAGCCGGTAACATAGACAATTTCCATACCACTCCTGTTATGAGCAAACATATCAATTTCTGCTTCGGGATTTTCCAGATCTCCATTAATTAAAATCTCACCCTGCAGGTGATAATCAAGAGCAGATGGCAGGTCAACTCCGCCCAATGATAGCAGCTGCTGCAGATCTCCATCATCTGTTTTAAGCTTTATATCCAGTTCGGGCTTTTGCAAAACCCTCACAATTTCACCTTCAAGATCATATGTGCCTGCTTTTGACAACCACTGGAAATTATCCAAAGATAATTTATCATCTTTATATGAAAGATTCCCTGCAAAATTTTCCAGATTGCGGTTTTGATAATACACCTCTGCCAGCTCAATATCAGCGAATACTTGAGGGTTTGACAGGGAACCTTTGACCTCTCCCCTGCTACTAACATCAGCCTCCAGTTCTTTTCCCATATCAAAATCAGAAAGGGCAAATCCTTTTGCTCTGTATTCCAGATCAAAACTGTCTCTGTCCACAGTTCCTCCGGCCTCCAGTCTGGCTTTATTTCGGCCTTTGACTATCAGTTCATCAACTTCCAGACTCTGATCATGTGGCCGGTTGAATGAAACTTCCACTTCCTCCATATCATAATTAACATCTTCAGTTTGTAACTTCATATCTTCTGAGGTAAAGTGTCCCTCCAGGTCAGGGCGAAAAAGATGTCCGCCTGCACTTAAAATACCCTTAATACTACCGGTGACGGGCATTTTAAAATCAAACAGTTCTTCTATCTCTCTGCTTGCGATCCCATCAGTGTTGAATTCAGCATTTAAAGAAGGATAATCACCTGTTAAATCCACTAAACCCTTCCCCATAACCGAAGCATCACCGTGGTTAAAAACTAACTCACTAAATTGAACCTGTCTATCAGTATAACCAAAACCGGCTTCAAATTTATCAAAATAATATCCTGCAATTTCCACATCATCTATATTTACCTCCCCATTAACCCGGGGATTATTAATGTGTCCATTAATTTTAACATCTAAACCAGTCTTTCCGGCAGCCTCCGGTATATCGCGGGGTAGTATATCCTCAAATCTTCCCTGTAATGAAGCTATACTCAGCTCTTTTCCTCCACCATTGAGATCAAGTTCACCATTTGCTATATTTATTTCCCCATTAATATTCATACTATTACCGGCAGACTCAATAATTCCCTCTTCTATTATCAGTTTCTCCTCTGCCAGCCATAAGTCACCTTCTAAATTATCGAGGTGTGAGGAATTATAATCAAACTCTCCAATTAAACTCATATTGGATAATTTTCTTTTATGGCCTGAAAGAGAAACATCAAAACTTAATTTACCCTTTTCATTTTTCAAAATACGGGTAAAATCCCGGTCATAATCACTAAACTCCTCCATATAACCTGATATCAAATCACTGCTGAGTCTTTTTCCCTGAAGATGGAAATTATAATTATCCCTGCTTAAATCATAAATCCCCTCAACCTTGAGAGAATTATCCCCCTTCATCTGAAATTTCATGCTGTCAAGGTAGAAAGCCTCTCTTTCATAGCGGGCTTTTAATTGAAAATTATTCATATCTTCTCCGGCAATCCCTGCCCGGGGCAAATAAAGATCCAGGCTTAAAACAGGACTTTCTACGGTACCATTAAGCACAAGATCTATTTGGCCTTCCTCAATAAAATCTATCTCTGCAGGTTGATCCAGATATTTTGTGAAGTTTTCAATATTGAAATCCCGGGATTGTAATCTTCCATAAATATCCCTTTCTTCACCGGCAAAATCAATAAACCCAGCAAAATTATAGGGATTTTTTTCATATTCAAACCTAAGGTCCTGTGTTTTTAATCTTTTTTGTTCAGAATCTATTCCTGTTTTTCCTTCTATATCGGCCAGATTAATCTTCTCATTTTTTTTAGCATAATCTGCCTTTATCTTACCATCTCTTAATTCAAGCA
>CAZSTU010000092.1:0-9536 GCA_964609745.1 uncultured Halanaerobiaceae bacterium | reverse complement strand
TAATTTCTAGATTTAGAGAAATTGCCAATTCCAGTGGCACGGAAATTTATTGAAGAGATTTAGAAATCAACAAAAAATTTACAGGTCAAATTAGGTGCTAAAATTAAAAAAATAATGTTAACTGACAGCAATTATTTTAATCCCTCTGTTATATCTTACTTGATTGTATATAGCAGAGGGTTAATTTATTTACAATATCTGCTGCAAAATTTGCAGGGATTTTGTAAATAAAGTAAGGTATAATATAAAATGGTGCCCCTGGGAAGAATCGAACTCCCGCACCTGGTTCCGGAGACCAGTGCTCTATCCACTGAGCTACAGGGGCACAAAATTAAGTTTATTTTTTTATTACCGATTTAATTTTATCAGAACTCATGTGGGTTGTCAAAAAAAGAGGGAATTTAAACTGGTTGTTGAATATATAAATAAAGCTGTTTTAGAGATGAGAGGGGATAAATTTTGAAACTAAGTAATAAATCTTTAATATTTTTCTTTATTATAATCCTACTGTTGTCAGTAAGCTTTTTTGCTAATGCTCAATTAAAGGTTCATTTTATAGATGTGGGGCAGGGCGACTCTATACTCCTGCAGAGTCCAGATGAAAGTAATATGTTAATTGATGGTGGTGATAGATGGAAGAGTTCACAAAAGAAGCTTACTTCGTATTTGAAAGAACAGGGAGTGAATAAAATAGATATTCTTATTAGCACACATCCCCACGCTGATCATATTGGTGGATTATCAGCAGTACTGGAGGAGTTTGCAGTTGAAAAGGTGTATGATAGTGGCAGGGTACACACCTCAAAAACTTACGAAAATTATTTAAACCTTATAGATGAAAAGGACATTTCATTTGATATTCTCAGAAGTGGTGACGAAATTTCTCTGGATGAACTCAAATTTAATGTTTTACACCCTGAAGATGATGTGGAAAATTACAATTTAAATAATTCATCAATAGTACTTCATCTAACGTATAAAGATATTTCATTTTTATTTACAGGAGATATCGAAAAAGAGATTGAAAAGGAGATTATTAAAAAAGGCTATAATCTTAAATCAAATATAGTGAAAATCAGTCACCATGGTAGTAAGACTTCAAGTCATAAAAACTTTCTGGAAAAGGTAAACCCTAAAACGGCTGTAATTCAGGCCGGAGAAGATAATAAATTTGGTCATCCACATTCTGAAATATTGAGATTACTGGAAAATAAAAATATTGATATATACCGTACAGACAAACAGGGAAATATTTTAATTACTACAGATGGAACATCATACGAAGTCAGTACCACTGAGGATAGTGTCAGATCAGATGAGAAAAAATCAGATGAAAAAGAAAATGTTGAAAAAGAGCTTATTGATATTAATACAGCTTCTAAGGAGGACCTGGATAAATTGTGGGGTATAGGTCCAGTGATTGCTGAAAGGATTATTGATTATAGGGTGGAAAATGGTTTTTTTAAAGACAAAGAGGAGATAATGAAGGTTGAAGGTATTGATGATAAAAAGTACAGTAAATGGCAGGACAAAATATTTGCCGGAGAGAAGAATTGATAGAGCTAAAAATATATAACTCAGGAGGGGATTGAAAGGTGAAAGTTACTGTGGATAGAATTGAAAATAAGATAGCAGTATTACTTATAAGACCAAAAGAAGATTATGATATTAAACTTCCGGTAAAATATTTACCTGAGGAAGTCAAAGAGGGTAGTATACTTGATATTGACTTTAAAATTATGCAAAAAGAAACTGAAGCAGCAGAAAAAAGAGTAAGATCTTTGCTTGATAAATTACAGAATAAAAATAGTGAAAATAGATGAGAGGTGAACTTCAGTAATGGATAGACCGGACTGGAATCAGTACTTTATGAAAATGGCTGAACTGGCAGCAAAAAGATCAACCTGTCTGCGCAGGCAGGTGGGGGCTGTTCTGGTCAAGGATAGACAGATACTGGCTACTGGCTATAATGGAGCTCCTAAAGGACTGCCGCACTGTGAAAAAACCGGTTGTCTTAGAGAAAAACTGAAAGTCCCCAGTGGAGAAAGGCATGAAATATGTCGTGGAGTACATGCCGAACAAAATCTGGTGGCTCAGGCTGCCTATCATGGTGTAAAAACTGAAGGTGCTTCTGTATATTGTACCAATCAGCCCTGTGTTATTTGTGCCAAGCTTTTGATAAATGCCGGTGTAGAGGAAATTTACTTTAGAGATGGTTATGAAGATGAGCTTGCCAGGAGAATGATTGAAGAATCCGGCCTTGTCTATAAACAAATAAAAAGTGGAGGGTCAATAGATGAACTATAATTTTGATGAAATTATAATTAGAAAAGGTAGCAATAGTGCCAAGTATGATGCCTTAAAGGAAGTTTTTAATCATGAAGGTCTTTTACCCATGTGGGTTGCTGATATGGATTTTAAAGTGGCTGAACCTATAAAAAGAGCTATTGAAAAAAGAATGCAAAAGGGAATTTATGGTTATACATATTTTCCGGATACATATTTTAAATCATTAAAAAATTGGCTGGAGCGAAGACACAACTGGAAAATAAAAGAAGATTGGATTTTACATAGTCCCGGTGTAGTGCCTGCATTGAGTATGATTGTCCGTAATTTTACTGATCCGGGAGACAGGGTGGTTATTCAACCTCCAGTTTATTATCCTTTTTATGAGGTTGTAGAAAAAAACAACAGGGAACTTGTAAAAAACCCTCTTAAGATGGTTGATGGCAGGTATGTTATGGATTATGAAGATTTGCTTGCTAAGATTGATGAAAAAGTTAAATTAATTCTTCTTTGTAGCCCTCATAATCCCGGAGGAAGGGTCTGGGAAAGAGAGGAACTTAAAAGACTGGGGGAAATATGTCTTGATAATGATATTTTAGTTGTTTCAGATGAAATACATCAGGACCTTATATTTAGAGGAAATACACATATTCCCTTTGCATCAATTTCCCGTGATTTTCTATATAATTCAATAACCTGTACTGCTCCCAGTAAAACTTTTAATATTCCGGGTCTTAAGACTTCCTTTGTGATTTTACCTGATAAAACACATTATAATATATTTAATCAGGCGCTGGAAACTCTTCATCTATCGAGTAATAATACTTTCGGAATTGTTGCGGCAGAAGCAGCCTACAATGAAGGAGATGACTGGCTGGATCAATTATTAAAATATCTTGAAGGGAATCTAACTTTTTTATTAAATTATTTTGAGGAAGAAATCCCGGCAGTTAAACCCATGATTCCTGAAGGAACATATCTGGTGTGGCTGGATTTTAGTAACTTGAATCTATCACGGGAAGAGCTAGATAAATTATTATTGGAGGAAGCGGAAGTTGCACTTGACCCCGGGCACTGGTTTGGAGAAGAAGGGGATGGCTTTATGAGGATAAATATTGCCTGTCCACGTGTGATATTAAAAGAAGGCCTTGATCGTATAAAAAAAGCAGTGTTAAAAATAAATTAATTCTGTATATTTGAAGGATATTTTTTTAAAATCTAGAATAAATATTATAACACTTAAAAAATTCATAATATTAATTTAAGGAGGGTTGATAATTTTATCTAGAAGAAAGAAACAAAAGTTTATTTATGCAAACGTTTTCATGATTTTATTATTAATGGTATTTATTTTGATTTTCCCAGGTACAGTACAGAGTGCGCCACCAGGAAAAGTTGAAGTTAATTTTGAGTTTAAACCTCCACAGGAAGATGTTGAATCAGTTCGTCTGGCGGGTTCTTTTAATGACTGGTCTACTGTTAAAACCCCTATGGAAGATGAGAATGAAGATGGAGTATATGAGGTTACAGTAGATCTCAAACCTGGTGAATATGAGTATAAATTTGTCGTTAATGGTGATGAATGGATTACTGATCCTGATAATGATAATACCGTTTCTGATGGTTTCGGGGGGCGAAACTCCGTACTGGAAGTTAAAAAGGAAACTGAGGGAGATGAAAAAAAGGCTGAAATTGGAGATGGCAAAATATTTAAAGATTCTCTCTGGCATGATAAAGATGAAAGAAATTTTTTGAATAAAATTGCAGAAAGCAAAATAGCTCTGCGCTTTCAAAGCAGGAAAAATGATGTGAGTGAGGTCAAAGTAAATTATATTGATAATAATACAAATAAAGAAAAATCGATGGAACTTTATAGTAGTGATGAAGATTATGATTACTGGAGAGCTGAAATAGAAATTTCTGATGATGTTTTTGACTATCGATTTGCGGTCTATGATCAGGATACCAAAGTTTGGTATGGTGATGATGGAAGCGGAGATGATTCCTGGATTGATTTTGAAATGAAAGACCAGGTTGTTTTCAATACTCCAGAATGGGTAAAAGAAGCAGTATTTTATCAAATTTTTCCTGACAGATTTTATAATGCTGAGCCCGATAATGATCCAGAGTTAATAGAAACATATCGTAATGAAACTGAACGCTATGAGAATATTCGACCTGAATGGCATCAGGGGATTATGCCTACAACCCATCATTATTTAGATCCAGAAAAGTTTACTGATCAAAGTTCAAGGATATATCCGAAATCAGGTTGGCATGTTTTTTATGGAGGAGATCTACAGGGTATTGAAGAAAAATTTGATTATTTAAAGAAGCTGGGTATTAATGCTATATATTTGAATCCTATATTTGAGGCCACAGCAAATCACCGATACAATACCGCTAATTATGAGAATATAGATGACAACCTGGCAGTGAAAGGTGATCATGATGCTTCCAATGAATATTTTCAAGAGTTTATCAAAAAAGCCCATGATCGTGATATCAAAATAGTACTTGATGCTGTATTTAATCATGGGGGATATGAACATTTCGCCTTTCAGGATGTAATAGAAAAAGGGGAAGACTCCGAATACAGTGACTGGTTTTTTATAGAAAGTTATCCCATAAAAACTCTTTATGAACAGAGGGAAGAAAATGTTGAACCAAATTATGAATGCTGGGGAGGCTTTGGTGCCCATCCTAAATTTAATGTTGATAATCCTGAAGTAAAGGAATATTTCTTTGACATTACAAGGAAATGGATGGATCCTGATGGTGATGGAGACCCTTCTGATGGTATAGATGGTTGGAGACTTGATGTAGCCAATGAAGTAAAGGATATCAATCCTGATTTCTGGCAGGAATGGAGAAAACTCGTTAAAGATATTAATCCAGATGCTTATATTACCGGAGAGATCTGGAATAATGCAGATGATTATTTACAGGGTGATGAATTTGACGGGGTAATGAATTACAGGTTTAGAAATTCAGTAATTAATTTTGTCGCTAAAAATGATACATCTGCAGAAGAGTTTGTAAATGAAATAAATGTTAATCACATAGATTATCCTCTTCAGGCTGTATATAATCTACAAAATTTAATTGACAGTCATGATACAGAGCGTTTTATGGATACTGTCAGTCAGGATAAGGACAAATTGAAACTGGCTGCTTTAATTCAGTTTGCTTATCCCGGTGCCCCTATGATTTATTATGGTGATGAAATAGGCCTTGACGGAGGAAATGATCCTGATAACAGGAGGACAATGATCTGGGAAGAAAGGCCAAATGGGGAAAAACCGGATATGGATCTATATCAGTATTATGCAAAATTAGCTGATATCAGAAAAGACGAGGAAGTTTTAACTCATGGTGACATATCTTATTATGTTCCAGATGACAACAGAAATGTTGTAATTATGATTAGAGAAAAAGAAAATGAGCAAATCATCACCTTTATTAATGCCTGGGATTCTGGACAGGAAGTTGAATTTGAGGTTGACCCACATTACAATATGGCAAAGGATTTGCTTAAAGATAAAGATATGGAGATAAAAAATGGTAAAATAAATATTGAACTTGAACCATTCAGTGGAACAATGGTCAAACCGGAATAAAATAGTGAAATCACCTCACAAAAGTGGGGTGTTTTTTTTATTTGAAATATTAAATAACTATGTATTATAATTGTTATAGTAAAGAGATAGTTGTCAAATTTTGCAGAAGGGAAGGATTGGAGAATGGAGGAAACTACTAAAGAGATAGATAATTTAATGCGAAATATTCACAAACTGCTGGTAAAGTACACTAAAGATCATTTAAAAAGTTACAGTCTTACGGTGCCTCGTTTTAAAACACTGTGGACTGTTTCTATTAATCAACCCATTAATATGAGTAATCTTCATAATAAGATGTATCTGGCCAAAAGCACCCTGACGGTCATAGTTGATAGGCTGGTAGAAGATGGTCTGCTTAAAAGACATCGAGACTCTCACGACCGCCGGGTGGTTTTAGTTGAAATAACTGAACAGGGCCAGAAATACCTTGATGAATTACTGCAGATAAGACAGAATTATTTGCAGCACGCTCTTGCAGAACTGGATCAAGGGGAAAAAAAACATTTAATTGAATTACTTTCTCCAATACTAAGCAAATTGAAAAAGGATTTAAAAGAAGACAGCCTATTTTAAAAATGACTTTTATCCATTATTACCAATTGCATCTACAGGGCAGGCATTAAGGGCATTTTCACAATTATTTTCTTCGTTTTCAGTTTCCGGTTGTTTTTTTACATAGGCATGATTCTGGTCTTCTGTAAATGAAAAGTTTTCCGGGGCCTCTGTAATACAGACTCCACAGGAAATACATTTTTCATCAACATAAAAAGAGCCGGAGATATTTTCTTTTAATTTAAGTTCCGGATCTGCCATATTAACACCCCCTTCATAATATTATATTTTTCACTAAAATATAAAAAAATATATATTGAATTTATTATAAAATAAATCTTATTTACCCTTGCATAATCAACTAGTCTTGATATAATAAACAGGTGAATAAGAAAGTTAGATTTTAAAAAGAAATAAAGGGGAAATTATTAAATCATGATAAACAATTTCCTGGGAATGATCCAAAATTATCGTACAGTTGATCTCAGAAAGGACATTATTGCCGGCCTATCAGTGGGGGCAGTGGCTTTGCCCCAAAACATGGCTTATGCATTAATAATTGGTATTAATCCAGTTTATGGTATATATACATCCATTGTATCCATGATTATTGCTGCCTTTACGGGTGTTTCAAGTTATTTGATAGTTGGTCCCACAAATGTAATGGCTATTGCTATAAGTAGTACTCTTAGCTCATATAAGGGAGAAAATTATCTCACATATATTTTTCTTTTGACATTTATGATCGGAATAATACAATTATTACTTTCTTTTTTAAAGCTTGGCAATTTGGTTAATTTTATTTCTCATCCGGTTATTGTTGGACTTACAACTGGTGTGGCATTAATTATTGGGGTTGGACAGCTTAGTAATTTTATGGGTCTTGAGGTAAATAATGGAGAAATATTTTTTACTACTTTATTTAAAGTTATAAGTAATCTACATCAATTAAATTTTTACTCATTTTTCATTGGGATTTTAACACTCTCAATAATTATTGGCTTAAATTATTATAAACCCAAATTACCCTCTTATTTAATTGCAATAGCCTTTTCTATGTTTTTAGTTTTTATTTTTGGTCTCGAGGATAATATGGAAGTGGTAAGTAGATTTTCATCTTCTCTTCCACAATTTAACTGGATAAAATTAGACTTTGCAGCAATAAGAGACCTGTTTAGTTCTGCTCTGTCTCTTGCGATTCTTGGCTTTATACAGGTAGTTTCCATAGTTAAGGCTCTTGAAGATAGAACAGGGGAAGAGATAGAGTTAAATGAGGAATTTATGAGCCAGGGGATAACTAATATTGTCTGTTCATTCTTTAGCTCTTTTGCTATTACCGGTTCTTTTACAAATACGTTCATAAATTATCAGGCAGGGGCCAGGACTCGTATATCGGAGTTAACCACTGCCTTATTTTTTATAGTCTTTTTACTTATATTTTCTCCTTTTGTCCGATATATACCTGTTTCAAGTCTGGCTGCCATAGTATTACTTGCTGCTTATCACATGATAGATCTGGAAAATATTATAAAAAGCTTTAAAACTACCCGCTTTGATGCAGTAATTCTTATAGTTACTTTTTTGACAACTATTATTGCTCCCCGCCTTGATTATGCTATTTATTTTGGAGTTCTGGTCTCAATAGGTCTTGTTTTGAGAAGTACCAGTGATATAGATTACAGTCACATAAATTATGATGAAGAAGAAGAGCGGGAAGAAAAACAATTTTCCCGTCAGAGCCTAAAAGATGTGGAAAAAAATAAATGTATTGTGATAAATCTGGGGGGGAATTTGCATTTTAATTCTGCTGAAAGATTAAAAGAAAGGTTAAATGAGTCGTTTATAAAGGGTAAAACATTTGTCTTTAGATTGAGAAATATAGAAACTATTGATATAACCACTTTAAAAGTTTTAAATAATTTTATAGATAGAGTTCAAAAGAGTGGTGGAGAAGTATATCTGAGTGGTGTTAGTGATAAATTATATGATTATTTAAAAGAAAGTGGAGTTATTGAGAAAATAAATGATAAAAGGGTATTTGAGGCAAATCAATATATTCTTTCCTCAACCAAAGAAGCCATTGAAAATGCGGAAGAAGAGGAAGATTAAGTTGAAAAGAGAGGCCATTTATGATATTATTATATTTGTATATATAGTAAAGATAATAGTAATTGTTTTATAATTAGCTATACTTTTTTAAGATATGCTATTAAAGCTGAGGAGGATTTGTATGAGTAGAAGGATGGCCTACAGAATTCCCGAGGAAAAATACAAAAAAGTTAAGGAAAGACTTGAAAATAAAAACATGGATTTTGATGATTTTATTGATATTACCATTGATCTATATCTGGATGGTAAGATTAACCCAAAATCTGACGAACCGGACTGGGGAGACTGGATGGAACAAAAGTAAGGTGAGAAAGGGAGGAGTTATTTTTTATGCGGATGAAGCGGTCTGTCTATCAAATGGCCAGGGAAAAACATAAAAAATTAATGAAAAAATTAATTGAGGATGACATGAATTTCAATGAATTTTTGGACCGTTCTGTAAATATGTTTCTTAGTGATAAGTATGAACTAAAAGAAGAAAAGGGAAATGAGTAAAAAAGAGGCAGTATAACTGCCTCTTCATAATTTAAGAGTTAATATAGCGTTGAGCCAGTTGATAGTAATGACTGGCCGATTTTTTTATTTCTTCAATTTCTTTTTCAGTAATTTCTCTTCTGACCCTGCCTGGCACTCCCATAACCAGACTGTTTGGTGGGATTATTTTATTTTCCGGCAGCAGTGTACCAGCACCTATTATAGAATTTTCGCCAACAACGGCATCATTGAGAATAGTAGAGCCCATACCAATAAGGCAATTATCTTTTACAGTACATCCGTGTAGGATTGCTCCGTGTCCCACCGTAACATAATTTCCTATTGTTAGAGGTTTACCTTCATCGACATGTAGGGTTGAATTTTCCTGAATATTTGTTTTGCTGCCGATTTTAATAGGACCGAGATCTCCCCTGATAACATTATTAAACCAGATACTGGCCCCATATTCAATTTTAACATTTCCAATTATTTTAC
>CAZSTU010000091.1:0-9549 GCA_964609745.1 uncultured Halanaerobiaceae bacterium | reverse complement strand
TTAAATTTTAAAAAAGTCGTTATTTGACATAATGTGTGGTAAAATGGTATACTATCTAAAGTGAAATAGGCCTGTTATTAAGTTGACCGGATGATCGCAATCCTATCATATACAGGGATTGAGGAAAGTCCGAGCTCCACAGGGCAGGATGCTGGGTAACCCCCAGTGGAGGTAACTCCCAGGAAAGTGCCACAGAAACAAACCGCCGTTACTCTAACGGCAAGGGTGAAAAGGCGAGGGAAGAGCCCACCAGTATCCAGGCGACTGGATAGCTCGGCAAACTCCATCCGGAGTAAGTCCAAATAGGGAGACTACAGGGCGGCCCGTCCTCGGTCTCCGGGTCAGGACGCTAAAGATATCAGGCAACTGTTATCTGAGATAGATGATCATCCTCGACAGAACTCGGCTTATAGGTCAGCTTATAACAGGCCATTAAAATCTATTTTTTTACATATTCACTGTATTATTTTTATTAAAAATTATTATAATATAAATAACAAACAAAATGAGGTGTTAATATGGCAAAGCCCAAAACAGCCAGTGAAATTTTAAAAGCTATTGATTATTTGAATTCGGCTTTTAGTAAAATTGAAGATTTTGATTTAAATAGCATTGATTTTAGTGACAGAGTACTGGATAATCGAATAATTACGCTAGAAGGATATCTTCGTTTTCTTGAACGTGAAGGTATTCCCAGATTAAAGTCTCTTACAGAAAAGATAGAAGGTGATCAAATTGACTGATAAAATTTATTATAAAGTTCAATACCCAATGAAAAAAGCAATTAATATAATTAAGGATATTGAACCATCAGATGAACAACTTTTTAAAAATTTAAGTACTGCTGAAAAAGAAAAAGTTAAAGATTTTATAAATGAATGGGAAAATCATTCAAAATCAGATTTGAAAAATTTGATCAAAAAATTAAGAAAAGAATAATAAAAAACCTGACCATGGTAAGTTGTATGCCATGGTTTTTTTTATTGAAATATAATAATATGTATGTTAAAATAGTGACTGAATTATGTTTTAAGGAGGTATTGTAAATGGCAGGTCATTCTAAATGGGCCAATATTAAACATAAAAAACAAAAAGAAGATAAGAGAAGGGCAAAGCTTTTTTCAAAATTAAGTAAAAAAATAGCCGTGGCTGCTCGAGAGGGTGGGGGAGATCCTGAAAAAAACCCTGATTTAAGAATGGCTATTGAAAAAGCAAAAGATAATAACATGCCCAATGATAATATAGAAAGAGCCATAAAGAGAGGAACAGGAAATCTGGAAGGCGTCGATTATGAAGAATTTGTTTATGAAGGTTACGGGCCAGGTGGAGTTGCTCTGTATCTAGAAATTATGAGTGATAATAGAAATCGTACTGCCTCTGAAATACGGCATATTCTTTCTGAAAATGAAGGCAATCTCGGCGAATCCGGCTGTGTTGCCTGGATGTTTGAAAGAAAAGGACAGTTCATAATGGATTTTGATTCAACAGATTTAACTGAAGATGAAATTTTGCTTGAATCTCTGGATGCAGGAGCAGAAGATGTTATTATTGAAGGTGATACAGTCACAATTTATTCTGACCCTACCGAATATGAAAAAGTAAAAGAAAATTTACAAAAAAAGGTTTTAATCTCAATTCAAAAGATATTGCCATGATCCCTAATAATAAGGTTAAACTAAACAAAAGTGATGCTAAGAAAATGTTAAATTTAATGGATGAACTGGAAGATCATGATGATGTCCAGGAAATATATGCAAATTTTGACATTCCTGATGAAATCATGGACGAAATTATTGAGGAAAAATAGGGCACTGATTTTTCAGTGTCTTTTTCAGTCTCTTTTGTATATTTTTTGCATCAGGGTAATATACTAATAGCAAAAAATATACAGGAGAGGATTTGTTTGAGTAAAAATAGAAATTTTATAATACTTACATTATTTTTTTTGACAGTAGTATCCATTTTTTACTTTATAATTTTTGATAAAAATATTGAAAACCAAAATAAAAAGCTTGTCAACAGGGTAAAACTTACTGATAATAATTTTTCTCCTAATAAGGAAAAATTATTTTTGTTGAGTATAAAAAATGATAAAGTAGTTATTTTTAATGATAAAAATAAAATAGCACAGATTACAGATATTGATACAAAATTTTTACCACAAAAAGAAATAAATACATTAAAAGATGGTATACTTATAAAAGATGAAGAAGAATTACTGGCTGTACTGGAAAGTATCCTTAGTATACATAATGAATAATTAAATTAAAAAAATGACATCTATAAGCAAGGAACAACTGTAGTCAGGGGAGGTAGAGCATTTTTGTTAATATTAGGTATAGACCCGGGACTAGCTACCCTGGGTTTTGGGCTTGTGGAAAAAAAAGGTAACCAGTTTAAAGCTATAAATTATGGTACAATTTCTACTCCAGCCAGTATGGAAAATGTAAAAAGGTTGGAGAAAATTTTTATAGAATTAAATGATTTAATCAAGGAATATTCACCTGATCATATGGCTGTGGAAGAACTTTTTTTTAATAAAAATGTTAAAACAGCTATAAAAGTCGGTCAGGCCAGGGGAGTTATACTTTTAACAGGCAGTCGTGCGGGTTTGAATGTTAAAGAATATACTCCACTACAGGTAAAGCAGTCAGTAGTAGGTTATGGTAGAGCCCGAAAACAACAGGTACAGCGTATGGTCCAAACTTTACTGGGGCTGGAAGATATACCAAAACCGGATGATGCAGCTGATGCACTGGCCGTTTCTATCTGTCACGGGCAAAGTCATTCTGCTCAGGAGAGGTGGGGAATATAGATGATCGGTAAATTAAATGGCAAATTATCATGGTCTTCAGAAAATAAAATTTTAATTGATGTCAGTGGTGTAGGATATATTGTGGAAATACCGGAAAATTTAAGTGTACCTACCATAGGTAAAAATATTGAACTTTTTATTTATACACATGTAAGAGAAGATGTTATTGAACTATATGGATTTAAAAAAATAGAACATAGAAGTCTTTTTGAAATGTTGCTCTCAGTATCCAGAATAGGCCCAAAAGCTGCCTTAAAAATTCTTTCATATCTTTCTTATAATCGTTTTATACAGGCTATATTAACAGAAAACATTTCAACTCTTAAAGAAATTAAAGGTATAGGACCAAAGACAGCACAAAGACTTGTTTTGGAACTAAAAAGCAAAATTAATAATCTACCTCACAGCACTGAAAAAACTCAAGATATTAATAAACATACTGAAGAGCTGTATACTGCTCTTAATAATCTGGGATATTCAAGACCTGAGATAAATAAAGCTTTATCTGAACTTGAACTGGATAGTCAAATCTCTCTGGAAGATAAAATCAAAAAAGTTTTGTCTTACCTGGGGAAGGAGAAATAACTAATGGAAAGCAAAAAAAGGATTATATCTCCACAGGTAAAAGAAGAAGAAAAAGAATTAGACCGAAGTCTCCGCCCCACCAGGCTTAAATATTATATCGGCCAAAAAAAAGTTAAGGAGAAGTTAAAGATTTTTGTACAGGCTGCTCGTAATAGAGGTGAGGCTCTTGATCATGTTCTACTTTATGGTCCACCTGGTCTGGGCAAAACCACTCTTGCTAATATAATTGCAAATGAACTTAATGTAAATATTCACACAACTTCAGGTCCTGCAATAGAAAGAACGGGAGATCTAGCTTCAATTTTAACCAATTTACAGCAAAATGATGTTTTATTCATTGATGAAATTCATCGTTTAAATAAAATGGTCGAAGAAGTCCTTTATCCTGCAATGGAAGATTATTCTCTCGATATTATGATTGGCAAAGGCCCCAGTGCCCGTTCTGTAAGGTTGGATCTGGCCTCCTTTACCCTTGTAGGCGCTACTACTAGAGCAGGACTTTTAAGCTCTCCTTTGAGAGACCGTTTTGGGGTAATTAATAGACTTGAATTTTATTCTATGGAAGAATTAACCAAAATTATTAAAAGATCTGCACGTATACTTGATATTGAAATTAAAGATGAAGGAGCAATAGAAATAGCCAGACGATCAAGAGGAACCCCCCGGGTGGGAAATAGACTACTCAAAAGAATAAGAGATTATGCTCAGGTAAAAGCCGATGGTATTATTACACCGGAGGTCGTGGAAAAAGCTCTCAAACTTCTAGATATTGATGAGAAAGGGCTTGATAGTTTTGATCATAAATTATTAAAAACCCTTATAAAAAAATTTGACGGCGGACCTGTTGGACTTAAAACAATTTCTGCAGCTATAAGAGAAGAAGGTGAGACAATTGAACATGTTTACGAACCATATCTTCTCCAACTTGGTTTTATAGAAAGAACCCAAAGAGGACGGGTTGCCACTTCTGCTGCCTACAGGCATCTTGGAATAAAACATATGTCACAACAAAAAAAATTCTTTTCCGAAGAAGAGAGCGAAAATGATTTGGAGGTATAATGATGAAAGTCGATGATTTTGACTATGAACTACCAGAAGAACTAATCGCACAAAAACCATTACCGGAAAGAGACAAATCCCGTTTAATGTGTTTAAATCGAAAAACGGGAGAGATTAAACAAACTATTTTCAAAAATATTGTTGAATTTTTGAATAAAGGTGATTTGCTTGTAATGAATAATAGCAAAGTTATTCCTGCTCGCCTTTATGGTAAAAAAATACCAACAGGTACAAAAGTTGAGATCTTATTATTGAATCAAATTGATAATAAAAAATGGGAGGTACTGGTTAAACCAGGTAAGAGAGTAAAAAAAGGGGTTGAGATTTCATTTGGTGAGGGATTACTAAAAGCAAAAGCTGTGGAATATACTGATTTTGGCGGAAGAATAATGAAATTTGATTTTGAAGGAAAATTTAAAGAGATAATTAAAAAACTGGGGGAAATGCCACTTCCTCCTTATATAAAAAATAAATTGGATAATCCTGACCGTTATCAAACAGTATACGCAAAAAAGGAAGGTTCTGCTGCTGCTCCTACTGCTGGCCTTCATTTTACTCCAAAATTACTGGATTCTTTAAATGCAAAAGGGATTAATACCGCTTATTTAACCCTCCATGTAGGACTCGGAACATTTAGGCCTGTACGTACAGAAAAAATCGAAGAACATGATATGCACTCAGAATACTATGAACTAAATAAGGAAGTTGAAGAAAAAATAAAAAATGCTAAAAAGGCAGGCAAAAATGTAATTGCAGTTGGTACTACTGTTACCAGAACCCTGGAAGGAATAGTTGACAAACATGGAAAACTAAAAGCAGATCGAGGCTGGACAGATTTATTCATCTATCCTGGATTTGAATTTAAAATAATTGATAGTTTAATAACTAACTTTCATTTACCAAAATCTACACTGCTTATGCTGGTTAGTGCATTTGCTGGAAAAGATAATGTAATGAAGGCCTATCAAAAAGCTATAGACAATAAATATAGATTTTATAGCCTGGGAGATGCAATGTTTATACACCAAAAGGAGAATATTAAATATGACAGATTTTAATTTTGAACTGGAACATATAGACAATAATACTTCAGCAAGAGCAGCCACCCTGAGAACACTAAACGGAAAGATTAATACACCAATTTTTATGCCTGTGGGAACTCAGGCTACTGTAAAGGCCATGAGCCCGAGAGAATTAAAGGAAATCGGTTCACAAATTATACTTGCCAATACATATCATCTGTATTTAAGACCAGGGGAAGATTTAATTGATGAATCCGGTGGGCTTCATTCATTTATGAATTGGGATAGAGCTATTTTAACTGACAGCGGCGGATTTCAGGTATTCAGTCTTTCTGATCTCAGAGAAATAAAGGAAGAAGGGGTATATTTTCAATCTCATCTTGATGGTTCCAGGCATTTTATTTCACCAGAAAAAGCAATAAAAATCCAACAAAAATTAGGCGCAGATATTATCATGGCTTTTGATGAATGTCCCCCTGATCCAAACGATTATGAATATGTTAAAAAGTCTTTGGAAAGAACTATTAGATGGGCTGAAAGATGTAAAAATACTTTAAAAGAGGGGCCACAGTCTTTATTTGGAATAATACAGGGAGGTGTTTTTCCGGACTTAAGAAAAAAAAGTGTTGAAGAATTAAGAAATATCGGTTTTCCAGGTTATGCAATAGGTGGCTTAAGTGTGGGGGAATCCAAAGATGAAATGTATAATACACTTGAAATAACTAATCCCCTGTTACCAAAAAACAAGCCACGATATTTGATGGGGGTAGGTACCCCGGAGGATATTATTGAAGGTGTAAAAAGAGGTATTGATATGTTTGACTGTGTTATGCCTACACGTATAGCAAGACACGGTCAGGTCTTTACTTCCAGAGGAAAGTTGACAATACGCAATGCAGTTTTCAAAAGGGAATTTAAAGCTCTTGATCCGGAATGCAATTGTTATGTATGCCAGAATTTTACCAGGGCATATATACGACATCTAATAAAAAGAAATGAAATTTTAGGAATTAGACTGACCACCTATCATAATCTTTATTTTTTACTTAATCTGGTAAAAAAAATACGGGAGAAAATCTTTGAAAATCGATTTCTACAATTTAGAAAACAATTTTATAAAAAATATGGCTATTCCAAGGAAAAGATAAATAATTTATGATAGGTTTTTTCCATAAATTACTTATATATAAAGGGTAAATGAGGTTATAGATGAATTTTCTTGATTTTTAAGGAGGAAAAGCAAATAGTATTGTTGAATTAATAGTAGAGAAAGACCAAACATAAATTATAAGGAGGATAATAAATTATGGAAAGTGGATTTGCTACAATTTTATTATGGGTTATTATATTTGGTGTCATCTGGTTTTTTCTGATTAGGCCTCAAAGAAAACAACAAAAACAGCATGAAGAAATGTTAGAAAAACTTGAAGTTGGTGACGAAGTAGTAACTATAGGTGGTATTAAAGGAAAAATAATAAGTATTAAAGACAATAATGTAAAACTTAGAATAGCTTCAAATGTGGATATTAATCTTGTTAAAAGCTCTATAGGTCAACTAAATAATAAAAAAGAAAAAGATGAAGAACAAAGTGATAAATAACCATATATAAAATAATCTTGGGGGGGTATATTAGAAAGTGGACAAATCAGAAATTAAAGAGTTTTTGCAATCACTGGTTATTGCTGCAATTTTAGCATTTTTTATTATAACTTTTGTAGCACAATCTTTTGTAGTGGATGGTGATTCTATGGATCCCACCCTGCAAAATGGTGAAAGACTTTTTGTTAACAAATTTATATACAGATTTCATCCACCGGAACGGGGAGATATAATTGTTTTTACCCCCCAGGGTGCTCCTGACAGCAAGTATATAAAAAGAGTAATAGGTCTGCCCGGAGAAACAGTTGAAATAAAAGATGGCACTACTTTTATCGATGGCAAACCAATAAAAGAAGATTACATCAAAGAATCCATTAGTGGAGACTATGGGCCCTATGAAGTACCAGAAAAAAGTGTATTTGTAATGGGAGATAATAGAAACCACAGTGCTGATAGTCGATATCCTGAAATAGTCGGTTTTGTAGATTATGATACTATTTCTGGCAAAGCTTTTTGGGTTTATTGGCCTTTAGGTAAAATGAGAATAATTGAACATCATAAATATGATATTAATAATTAAATTGGTTTGAGCAACATATGTTCTAAAAATGTTCAGACTTAAAATAGTTAGGAGGATTGGCAAAGTATGAAATATAAGCAAAAACGAATGATAAAAATTATTTCAATACTGGCAATTATCGGTTTTGCTGTTTTCTTATATTTTTATTATGGAATAAACCTTGGGCTTGACCTGCAGGGTGGAGCTCATATTGTTTTACAGGCTCAGGAAACTGAAAATAGAGAGATAAATGATGATGTTATGTCAGGTATAGTTAATATAGTTGAAAAAAGAGTTAATCAGCTGGGATTATCAGAACCCGTAATACAGCGTGAGGGCAGTGATAGAATCATCGTTGAACTCCCGGCTATTGATGATCCCAACGAAGCCATTGAAACTATAGGGAGGACAGCTGTCCTAACCTTTCGCAATTCTGATGATGATGTTTTAATGTCAGGTGATGTCATAAGAGATGCAAATGCTGATTATGATGAATATGGCAACCCTGTTGTATCTTTTAAATTAACTGATGAAGGTTCTAATAAATTCGAAGACATTACAGAGGAATATTTAGGACGAAAAGTCGGAATCTACCTTGATGAAGAACAGTTAACAAATCCTACTGTCCAATCTGTTATCTCCGGTCCCGGGGGGCAGATAACTGGTTATGATTCTGTGGAAGATGCCGAGGAAGATGCAATTTTAATACGTGAAGGTTCATTGCCGGTACCTGTAGAAGTAATAGAAAGAAGAACTGTTGGACCAACTTTAGGACAACTTTCCATAAATCAAAGTATTACTGCGGGAATTATTGGTTTAATTCTTGTGGCAATTTATATGGCTTTTTATTATAGATTTCCCGGTATACTGGCCTCATTAGTTTTAATAATATACGGAATTCTACTTATGGGCACACTCGCCGGACTCCAGGCAGTTTTAACTTTACCGGGGATAGCCGGATTAATTTTATCAATTGGTATGGCCGTAGATGCCAATATCATAATTTTTGAGAGAATAAAGGATGAAAGAAAACAGGGAAAAACTTTAAAATCAGCTATTGAATCCGGTTTTAAAAGAGCCTATACAACTATTATTGATGCAAATATAACCACTTTAATAACAGCAATGATACTGGCCTATTTTACCAGTGGAACTGTTCGAGGTTTTGCTGTAACACTGGGAATTGGTGTTGTAGTAAGTATGTTTACGGCATTTTTTGTTACCAGAAGTTTAATTGACATATTTTCTAATACAAAATTTATTAAAAGTAGCGGGGCATTTGGGGCAAAGAGGAGGTAAAGACAATGGACATATTGCATAAAAGAAAATATTGGTATATAATATCACTTATATTTATTACAGTTGGATTTATCTTTTTAATAATAAATGGATTAAACTTTGGCATTGATTTTCAGGGTGGAACAATTCTTGAGTTTTCTTTTGAAGAAGAGGTAAATAATGATCAAATTAGAGAAGTACTTAATGAGATAAATATAGCTGAAAATAGTCAAATTAGACAGAGTGATACACAAGATTTAAATGGTGTAATTATTAGAGCACAGGAATTAAATACTGAGGAAATTGATAAAATAGAAACAGCAGTTACAGACAGTTTTTCAAATGCTGAAATGCTACGCACAGATATGGTAGGACCAACCATTGGTCAGGAATTAAGACTGCAGGCCCTCTGGGCACTGTTAATTGCTTCTCTGGCAATTGTTGCATATATTAGCATTCGCTTTGAATTTAGATTTGCTATTGTGGCCATTATAACTTTACTACACGATGTGGCAATTACCATTGGAGTCTTCGCCATCTTACAGAGAGAAATAAATACGGCCTTTATTGCTGCTTTATTGACCATAATAGGTTATTCAATTAATGATACTATAGTGATTTTCGACCGCAT
>CAZSTU010000090.1:0-9614 GCA_964609745.1 uncultured Halanaerobiaceae bacterium | reverse complement strand
TTTATTCCACATATAATTTAATTCTACATTAATCTATATTTTCCTTTAAAATTGCAAATTTCATTTTGGTTTAATCACAGGTTTTTCAGGTTTTTCGATATTTATATACTCGATATTTAAGTTTTCTTCTTCAACTTTATTTATTACTGCAGATAATAATTTAAACTTATCATTTAGTTTTGTCGTTTCACCGAGATAAACAGGAACACTTCTAGAAATTTTAGCTTCTAATTTTTCATCTTTATATTCAATTTTTTTAATTTCTCCTAATGAAGTACTGGAAACATTCTTTAGGGCTATTAAAGTTTCATCTAATACTGTAGATAGAGATAATCTTTGCTCATTTTCAAAAGAATACCCCATTCCCTGAATTAAAGGAACATCAGCTTTTAAAGAAGAACTGCTCTCTTCCAGAATAAACCCATCTTTGTTTAAAACCAGATATTGACCTTCATTATCTATTTTGGCAAGAGGAGTTCTTTCTTCAACATTTATTTCAATTTGATTTGGTAAGGTTTTATTGATATTTAAATCTTTTATGTAGTCAATGTGAGAAATATCATTTTTAATATTTTCAGTGTCAATCAAAAATAGATTTTTATTATAATAACTTCCCAGCTTGTCCATTATATCAGATTTGTTGAGTATCTTTAAATTATAAATTTCTATTTTATTTACTCTAAATAGAGGGGAATGTATAAAAGAAATAATTCCAATAATAAATATAATGATAATTACATAAGTTATAATTCTTTTTTCATTCATTTAAGATCCCCCGACTTCAGGCCATTTCCCGTTTTTCATTTAATATCTTTATTAAATTTTCTCCTATCTTATACACATCTCCTGCACCTATTGTCAGTATTAAATCTTTTGGAATCATTATTTCCTGTAGATATGAGGTAACATCTTCAATATTTTTTATAAAATCAACGTTAAAATCATATTTTTTACTAATTTCTCTTGCTAAATCTCTAGCTCTTTTTTTATCATCTTCATTTTCTGGTTTTTCACCTGCACTATAAATATCTAAGATTATTAGATGATCTACATTTTTAAATGAATTAACAAAATCTGAAAATAGATTTTTTGTACGTGAGTAACGGTGTGGTTGAAACACAGCAATAATTCTTTCATAGCCGGTATTTTGAGCTGCATTGAGAGTTTCTTTTATTTCAGTAGGATGGTGGGCATAATCGTCTATAATCAGTATATTATTGATAAGTCCCTTTTTTTCAAATCGCCTTTTGACTCCTGAGAAACTTTCCAGACCTTTTTTTATCTCCCTAAAATCAAGACCGCAGTAAAGTCCTACAGCAGTTGCAGCCAGAGCATTTAAAATATTATATTTACCCGGTATTTGTAAATTTATTTCACCCAGAATTTTTTCTTTGTTTTTCACCTCAAACAGACTGCCAAAAGGGAGGATTTGTATGTTATATCCCTGCAGATCACCGTTATTTATGCCATATGAAATAAAATCATCATCAATATTATTGATTATATTTTTAATATTTTTATCTTCAATACAGACTACAGAAGTTCCTCGGGATTTTTCAATAAACTTTTTAAAAGTATTTATAAGCTTGTTTTTACTATTATAATAATCAAGGTGGTCGAATTCAATATTTGTAATTACAGATATTAAAGGATCAAAATAAAGCAATGAACCATCACTTTCATCTGCTTCTGTAATCAAATAATCACCGGAGCCTTTAAAGACATTACCTCCGATTTCATTAAGTTCTCCTCCCAGTAAAATAGTGGGGGCAAGATCTGCTTTTTTGAAAATTGTAGAAATCATACCTGTAGTGGTTGTTTTACCGTGTGTGCCGGATATTGCTATACTCTTTTTTTCTTTCATTAATTCAGCAATGTATTCAGCTCTTTTTAAAACTTTGATATTTTTTTTCTGGGCCATTTTTAATTCCGGATTATTTTTGGGTATTGCACTTGATATTATAACTAAATCTGGATTTTTGATATTCTCTTTTGAGTGTCCTATATATACTTTTGCACCTTTTTCCCTAAGCTCTTCGATTAGGTGATTATTTTTAATATCAGAACCACTGACTATTATATTATTTTTTAATAATATTTTGGCAATACCACTCATTGAGATACCACCAATTCCAATTAAATGCACATGTTTTTGGTAGGACATCATATTTCCTCCCTTTATCATATATTATTATATTTTATTTTTGTGATTTTGTTATTACTAAATTAAGTTTAAAACCACTTTATATAAATTTGACAGTGCATTATCGTTTGCTAATTTCGAACTGTTTTCTCCCATTTTTTTTAATTTTTCCTTATTATTGAGTATTTGTGTTAGTTTATCCATTAGTATATTATGATTTAAGTCTTTCTCTTTTATTATACAGCCTGCTCCCATTTTTGCGAATTGTTGTGCATTATATAATTGATGATTTCCAGAAGCATAAGGATATGGAATCAAAATAGCAGGAAGACCACTTACAGCAATTTCAGCAAGGCCTGTTGCTCCTGCTCTGGCTATTGCTATATCTGCAGCGGCATAGGCTAACTCTATGTTATCTAGATAAGGAAACAGTTTAATTAAATCATTATCAAGAAGTGATTGATCTATCTTTTTTATACTGGATCTAATTTTATCATAATTTGCAGGACCGGTAATATGAATAAACTGCCAATTCTTTTGCATAAAATCATTACACATATTATTGTATAAATTTACCATTACATTATTAATTGCTGCAGCCCCCTGACTGCCTCCAAAGACAAATATTGTTAATTTATCTGGATTTAATGAAAATTTATCATATGCATTATTAGAATTATTATTTTTAATACTATCTCGCACAGGTATACCGGTTAAAATAATTTTATCAGAAATTTTATCGGGAAAGTATTCTATAGCATTTTCAAAATTTATTGCTATTTTATCTACAATTCTAGATAAAAGCCGATTTGTCAGACCGGGATATACATTCTGTTCATGGATTAGAGTAGGTATTCCATAAAGACTAGCAGCAAGCAATACAGGTCCTGCTACAAAACCACCGGTACCGATTACTACTTGAGGATTGTAACTTTTAATGATTTTAAGGGACTGAATAAATCCCCGACTATTTTTAAGTAGTGCTTTAAATGTTTTCAATTTTATTTTGCGCGGTAATGGTGATACAGTAATCCCCTCATAAACAATCCCTGAATTTTTTATAATTGATTTTTCCAATCCATCAACAGAACCTATATACTTAATCATCCAGTCATTATTTTTCATTTTCATGGCCAGAGATAAAGCCGGATATATATGACCACCTGTACCGCCACCGGATATAATCGCTTTCATGTTTCACCTCAATTCAATTTAGCTCACACTGTTTGGAAATATTTAATAATATGCCTACTCCTGATAACATAATTATTAGTGAACTTCCTCCATAACTGATAAAGGGTAGAGTAATTCCCGTTATCGGTATTGAAGAAGTTACAACACCTATATTTACAAAAGCCTGGAGGACTATCATACTGGTTAACCCAATAGCGAAAAAGGTCCCAAAGAGATCAGGGGCAGCAAGTGATATTTTTAATCCACGCCATCCCAGTAATAAGTATAGAATTAAAATAAAGGATGTGCCAATAAGTCCGAACTCTTCTCCAAGTACCGAGAAAATAAAATCAGTACCTGGTTCAGGTAAATATAGAAACTTTTGGCGACTGTTGCCCAGTCCTACACCAAATAAACCGCCTGAACCAAGTGCCATCAAAGATTGTATAATATGATATCCACTATCGAGTGGATCAGCCCATGGATTAATAAAGGCCAGCAGTCTTTCTTTGCGGTATGGTTCACTGAGTATAAAATACATTATTAATGGGATAGCACCGGAGATTAAGAAAATTATATGAGAAATTTTTATTCCTGAAGCAAAAATCATTATCATAAAAGTTCCACCAATTGTTATTGCAGTACCGAGGTCAGGTTCCATCAAAATGAGTGTAAAAAATAAACCTAAGACTATAAGTGGTGGTAGTATACCCCGGACAATGAATGTAATCTCTTAAATTTATCACTAAGATAATGGCTGAGATAAATTATTATACCCAATTTTGCCAGTTCTGAAGGTTGAAACCCCATTTCTCCAATACCAAGCCACCTTCTAGATCCTCCCACGACTCTACCGATTCCCGGGATTAAAACCAGTATTAAGCCTACCAGAGTTGTTAATAAAATAATTCTGGCATATTTTTGAAATATATGATAGTCTATTTTCATAAATAAAATCATGGCAGCTATTCCTGCTGGAGCAAATAAAATCTGTCTTTTAAAAAAGTGGAAACTATCTCCAAAAATATTATAAGCCCGTATTGAACTAGCACTTAAAATCATTACAAGTCCAGTTGTTAAAAGAAATATAATAATGAATATCAAAAAATAATCGGGACTATTTTCTGTCTGCAAGCAAATCCCACCTTTTTAATTCATTAAGAAAATCCTGACCTCTCTTTTTATAACTTTCATACATATCCCAACTGGGACAGGCCGGAGATAAAAGAAGGCAATCACCCCTGTCGAGATTTTTTACAGCATATGAAACAGCTTCCCTCATATCATCAGCCAGTTCAAAATTGTAAAACCCAATATTTTTTAACACTTTTGCTATTTTTTCTTTAGTTTGCCCGATTAATATCACATGTTTAACTTGTTGTTTGATTTCTTTAGCCAGTTCTTCAAAGTCCAGTTTTCTATCTTCTCCCCCTGCTATTAAAATAATATTTTTATTAATTGTCTGCAGGGCATTAATAGTGGCATGAGGATTTGTTGCCTTAGAATCATCTATAAAAATTGTAGCATCATCAAGACTGGCCAGATATTCCATTCTGTGTTTGTCAGCTTTGAAGTTCTGACATGTACTAATTATCTTATCAGAGGATACATCAAGGATTAAAGCTGTCAAAACAGCAAAAGCTGTATTATATAAATTGTGCTTTCCCTTTATATTAATATCATTTATGTTAATTATTTCTTTTTTAATTCCATTTATTCTGGCAAATAAGCTGTTATTTTTGAAAAACATGCCTTTCTGGACTTCTTTTTTTAAACTAATTTCAAATATTTCTGCTTGAATATCATCGGCAGCTTTTTTGACGAATTTATTGTCAATGTTTATTATTGCCTTATCATTTTTATTCTGGTTTATAAAAATATTTTTTTTGGCACTATAATATTTTTCAAGACTTCCATGTCGGTCCAGATGATCAGGAGAAAAGTTCAAAAAAAGACTAATGTCAGGTCTAAACTTTTTAATTGTTTCCAGTTGAAAAGAACTTATTTCGGCAACAAGCCAGTTATCTTCTGTAAGATTTTCAATTTTTTCGATAAGTGGTGTACCGATATTTCCTGCAACCGGAACTGGGGCCAGATAGGAATTATTCAAAATCTCCCCCAGTAAAGATGTGGTTGTTGTCTTGCCATTGGTTCCTGTAATTCCCACAATATTTGCTTCTGTCATTCTATAAGCAAGTTCAATTTCACTTATAATCGGGATATTATTTTTTTTAGCTTCTTTAAAAAATGGTAGATCAAGTGGGACTCCGGGACTGACTACTATAATATCAGTGTTTAAAGATTTGGAGCTGTGACCGCCCAGATCAAATTCTATATCAAAATTTTTTAGTTGAGAGATTTTATCCTGTATCTCATTTGCCTTTTTAATATCAGAGGCAATAACTCTAGCTCCCTTTTTAGCCAGATATTTAGTAACAGGTATCCCGGTTTTATTTAGTCCAATTACTGTAAAAGTTTTATTATTTAAATTCATAATCATTGCACCTACCGAGTGAAAAATTATATATATACAAAAGAAAACAATCCTATTGATGCAAAAATTAAACTTGTTATCAAAAATCTAATAACAATTTTGGCTTCTTCATGTCCTTTTAGTTCATAATGATGATGAATGGGAGTCATCTCAAAAACTCTTTTTCCCCCGGTAAATTTAAAATAAACTACCTGGATCATTACAGATAAGGTCTCTATAACATAAATACCGCCAATTATTACTAAAAAAAGTTCTGTGCCTGTTAATACTGCCAGGGAAGAAATGGCACCTCCCAGAGCTAATGAACCGACATCCCCCATAAAAACCTGGGCAGGATGACCGTTGTACCAAATAAAACCCAGACAGGCTCCGGTGACAGTCAGAGCAAAAAGAGAAAGTTCAATAAATCCCAGCCAGAAAATTAATACTGCAAAAGTACTGGATACAACAGCTGTGACTCCGGAAGCCAAACCATCAAGTCCATCAGTTAAATTTACAGCGTTGGCGGTACCAATTACAGTTAATATTATTAGAGGTATAATCCATAACCCTAAATTTAAAGTTTGCCCACTAAATGGTATAATTATTTCTTTTGCTGCTTCAATATTATTATATACAAAATATGCCAGTAAAATACCTACAATAATTTGTCCGCTTAATTTGGTTCTTGCCCTTAAACCTAAAGATTGTCCGGTTTTTATTTTCAAATAATCATCCATAAACCCAATAAGCCCCATCAATAAAGTGGTTAATATTGCTAGACTTACCCTAAAATTAAGTTTTATAAAAAGAATATTAGTAAGAAATATGGCCAGTATGATCAGGATTCCTCCCATTGTTGGAATCCCTTTTTTATCCATATGAGAACTTGGTCCTAATTCTCGTATCTGTTGTCCAAAATTCATTTTATGCAGTAGTTTTATTAAAAAAGGACCTGTAATCATCAAAAGTAAAAACGGGAAACCAACTGTAATGAAATATCTCATGGTATATCCTCCTAATCCTGCAGCAACTTTAAAATATCCTCCATTTTCATTTTTCTTGAACCTTTAAGTAGTATTGTATCTCCTTTTTGGGTGATAGTCTGTAGAATGTCGGCTACCTCTTTATTTGACTGGCACTGGTATATATTATTTTTTTCAAAACCATTATCTTTAGCACCGGAAGCGATTATTTTACTCAGTACACCAACTGTAATCAGTATATCAATGTTTTTATTTACTATAAGCTTACCAAGTTCATAGTGGGCCTGTTCCTCTTCAGGGCCAAGTTCAAGCATATCACCCAGAACGGCTATTTTTCTTTTTTTAGCTATATCTTTTAAAACATTAATTCCAGCCCTCATGGAAAGTGGGTTGGCATTGTATGTGTCATTAATTATAGTTAATTCCTTTAATTCTCTTATGTCCAGTCTGAGAGAAGATAAATTCAGATTATTAAGACCTATTTTTATTTTGTCCCAGGATATTTCATGAATTCTGGCAACAGCTATAGCTGCCAGTGCATTATATATATTGTGCTCTCCCGGTTTGTTTAATTTTAACTTAACTTTATTATTTGGTGTTATGACGGTAAAACTAATATTTTTTTCTTCTTCATTAGTTTTTATATCTGTAGCATAATAATCTGCATTTTCATCAAGACCATAATAGACTATTTTTTTACCACGAAATGCTTCATTCATCTTTCTTGTATATTTATTGTCATAATTAAGTACTGGAGTACCATCTTCCGGTAAAGCTTTAATCAATTCTTCCTTTGCTTTTGCAACATTTGCCACATTTTTAAGACTTTTAAGATGGGCAGGTCCCACATTTGTTACCACACCTATTCTGGGAGCAGCAATCTCAGCAAGTTTACTGATTTCCCCCAATTTACTCATTGCCATTTCCAGTACTGCAAATTTTTCGTTTCCTTTTAGAGAAAGAAGGGTTAGTGGGAGACCATAATAATTATTATAGTTTCCTTCAGTTTTTAAGGTATCTTCTTTTTCAGAAAATATAGAGGCTATCATATCTTTTGTTGTAGTTTTTCCCACACTACCGGTTATTCCTATTATCTCAAGATCTTCATATCTTCTACGATTATAGGCTGCTAGATCCTGAAGGGCTTCAGTAGTGTCTTTGACCCTGATTACCGCAACTCCAGGATAAGCTTTTATACTTCTATCAACAATTAATCCACCTGCGCCTTTATTTACAGCATCCGGTATAAAAGTATGTGCATCATAATTTTCCCCAATAATAGCTATGAACAACTCGCCAGGCTCTATTTTTCTACTATCAATAGAGATGCTATCTATATATTCTGAAGGATTGCCCTGTACAATTTTACCTCCGACTGCTTTTCTAATTTCTTCTATTGACATTGCTTCCATTTACATATCATCCCCTTCCCGGTAAAAATTCAGAGCTTCTTTTGCTACTTCCCGATCATCAAAATGTATTGTTTTATCAGCAAAGACTTGATAGCTTTCATGTCCTTTTCCAAAAATAATAATTACATCTCCTTTTTTTGCCTCCTTTATGGCTTTGTAAATTGCTTTTCTTCTATTTTCTAATATAGTATAATTAGTATTTTTATTTAATTCCTTTATTCCGTCTTCTATATCGCGTATAATAGCAATTGGTTTTTCCGAACGGGGGTTATCAGAGGTTAAAATCCAATGACCTCCATATTTAACTGCGATTTTGCCCATTTCAGCTCTTTTTCCCCGGTCTCTATCTCCACCACAGCCAAAAACTATAATTATTTTTCTGTAATTGAAATCTTGAATCGTCTTCAAAACATTTTCCATTCCATCCGGGGTATGTGCATAATCAACAATTATATTAAAAGGCTGTCCTTCTTCAATCAATTCAAATCTTCCGGGGACTCCCTTTATATTTTGTAGACCATATTTAATATATTCGAAAGAAATACTCATTACTTCAGCTACTGCAATGGCAGCCAGACTATTATAAACATTAAAAGAGCCGCTTAAGTTTACTGTTATTTTACCAGGAAAAATATTTGTTTTATAAGACACACTTTTTGTGTTAATTTTGATATCACTTGCTATTAAATCACTATTTTTATTATTATGGGAATATGTGTATATATGTCCTGCACTGGCAGAAATAATTTCTTTGCTGTATTTATCATCAATATTTATTATACTATAACCTTCCTGGGAAGTTTGTTGAAAAAGTTTGCATTTAGCATTTAAATAATTCTTAAATGATTTATGATAATCAAGATGGTCCTGACTTAAATTAGTAAAAACTGTAATGTCAAATTCCATTCCAGTAACACGTTCAAGATCAAGTGCATGTGAAGAAACTTCCATAACCACTATTTCCACATTATTCTTAATCATTCTGGCAAAAAGCCGATAAAGCTCCAGAGATTTGGGAGTTGTCCGTCCTGCAGGTTCTTTTTTACTGCCAATTATATTATTTATTGTTCCAATTAGTCCGGTTTTATATCCTGCGCTGTCAAGAATTGCCTTTATCAAATAAGTTGTAGTTGTTTTACCGTTTGTGCCTGTAACTCCAATTAGTTTTAAGTTTTCTAAAGGATTGTTATAAAAAGCTTCTGCCATGTAACTCATGGCTTTACGACTATTATTAACTTTTATATAGGTTATTTTTTCATGATATTTTTCAGGTTTTTTTTCTACAACTATAGCACTTGCGCCTTTATTAATTGCTTCTTCAATGTATATATGACCATCTGTATTGAAGCCTTCAATACAGATGAATAAAGTATTGTTTTTTACCTTACGTGAGTCGTGTGTGATATGATCTATTTCAATAGAAGTAT
>CAZSTU010000089.1:0-9699 GCA_964609745.1 uncultured Halanaerobiaceae bacterium | reverse complement strand
GACTATGCCCATGAGATAGCCCTTTATCTTTTATTAAAAGTTTTTCGTCGGGAGATAAATAATAATCAAAATCGGAGTAAAAGAGATTTGATTGAAATGACCGCTAATATTATTAAGGAAATGAAACTTGAAGCTTCTTTAGAACAGGTAGAAAGGCTGGTTGATGGTGTGCTCTACTCCGGTGATCCCCGCCGCCAGGCCAATTTTTCGGTTATGCTCTATGATGAAAAACTAAAAGCACACCGGGAATATAAATTTCGTTATTTAATTCCTGATAGAGAGGCCTCAAACTGGTCAAAGGGTGGTAGTACAGTTTATAGGTTGACTGAAACAGCCCAGGAGATTATATTTATCACCCGGGAGGTGCTGGAGGAATTTGGTTTTGATCTGGAACAATTCTATACCCTGCAGCTTATAAAAAATGGCAACTTCAGTGAGGCCAAAGATAGTGTAAATAATCTTATTGCCCGGGTCAGAAATCTTATCAAAAAAGAAAAAGACTGGCGGGAAGATATTCTGCGCAATCCAGGCCTTATCTTTTCTTCACAGGAGAAAAGAAAAAAGATGAGTGAGGGGGAGTTAAGAGAGCAATTTGTGGAAGAAAAAAAGGTTTTTTCCGATATGTTCAGCTGGCAGGATAGATTGGATAACTTCCCCACAGATAAAAAGAAAGAAGGGGAACTTTTATTTGAAGAATTAGAAAGGGCGCGGGCCCTTCACGATAGACTGGCAGAGCTGGCAATATCCAATTTATCTCTGGAGATGGAGATCAGAACAGAAAATCCGGATGTATTCTGGAAGACATCCAGAGTTTCCTTTAAAAAAGATATCTGGCAGAACCAGATAGTAAAAAAGGGTCTTCCTGAAATGGACCTGCTGACAGATCTTTTGCAGCCGCTTTTTTCACCGGCTCAGGATTTTATCTTTCCCCTTGACTGGGCCTGGGAGGAACAGCAGCTTTATACCTATAACAGAGAGACAGAAGCGAAAAGTGAGGAGTGGCCTAAAGAAGAAATAAAACCTGAGAGAGAGGAAATAGACTGGGAACAGATTCTGGATCTCTGGGAACCGGTCTTTTTGGAACTGAAAGATAAAGGTTATTTCCCTCTTTCCCGTTTAAATGAAATACCGGAGGAAGAAAAGAACAGATGGCTGGCTCAGGAGAAAAATCTGGAATTATTTATGATGTTCATAATTACTGAAATTAAATTACGTGATTTTGCAGGTGAACATCCCGGTCTGGATGAGAGGCTGCTTCTTTTTAACAGGCTTCTTAAGAGAAATCACCAACTACGTGATTTGAGTGGAAAGATTATTAAAGCTGAGATTAATAGTGAACGAGAAAGGGTTGATCTCAGAGGAGAATTTCAGGTTTCACCTTATGTATTAAAGATTGAGGAGGTTGAATAATGCCCTATAGTCAGGAACAACTGGAGGAAGGTGCCGATCTTTTTTTCCGCCTGCTTAATGAACAGATTCTTTCCATGTCTGATCCCCTGGCAGACAAATACCGCCGGGATGGTGAGATTAGAAATATTGTAAAAACAATGGCAGCCAGTGGAGGACTGCGGGTTTTTAAGACACCACAGCATATTCACCTTGTCAGTCGGGCCCGGGGTTCAAACTTTGCCAATTCTTATACACAGATGAAAGAGAAATATAGTGGTTTGAAGAGAAAGAGATATTTTTATCTGGCCAATATAATAATCTCTGTTTTTCTTTCAGAAGTGGACAGGGAGGAACATGTTCGTATACGCTGGGAAGAAGAAGGGATTAGTTACTATAAACTGGCAGATCTTGTGACCTCTACCCTCAAAAACTGGCAGCAAAGGCAAAGTGAAGATGATAGTTTTAGCAAGGAATGGTCACTGGCTGTGGATGAAGTAGCTGAATTGTGGCTGACAGAATTTAGTGAATATAAGATGAGTCAGGTTGAGGATACAATTGATGTAACAAGGACCAAAGATAACCGTCTGAGTTTTATCAATACCGCCCTTAAACCTTTAAGTGAACAGGGATTAATAATTGATAATAGTGATGAATTAAAGATTATCCCCAGACCGGAGTTGTATGAAAGACTTGATAAACTTTATCATGATCAAAAAAGGTATCGGGATTTTATGGAACTGATTCAAAAATCAAAAAAGGAACAGGAGGAAAGTGAAGATGCCAAAACTGACCGGGATCAGGATAACGGGTAATAAATATGATGGTTTTCAAAAAAGACATGAAGATTCCATCTTTGATCTGGCTCCGAACGGCAAGGGAGATCATACCCTTTTTACCCTGCAAAATGGAAGTGGTAAAGGGGTAATGCTTCAGCTTATATTTCAGTTAATGATTCCCGGTACTGCCTGGGGTAAACATAAGGGTAATAAACTGGAGGGTATGTTTTATAATCGTTATAATGTTTTTAAGCCATATACCTTCCATGTCGGCCTGGAGTGGAATCTCGATGAAGCCAAAGAAAAGAGACTGCTCACCGGAATCTGTGTTTCGGCTTATGATAAGGAGATAGATGAGGATGAAGAACTCAGGGTGGGCCTTAAATATTTTCTTTATACTCATGAAT
The DNA here is from genome assembly GCA_964609745.1 of uncultured Halanaerobiaceae bacterium. GTDB lineage: Bacteria > Bacillota > Halanaerobiia > Halanaerobiales > DATFIM01 > CAZSTU01. The sequence continues at coordinate 7,127 of CAZSTU010000089.1, read as the reverse complement.
ATACAGGTAGCAGCAAATTCAGTCTGAAGAATCTCCCCTATTATGATCAAAGCAGGGAAAGTACCCTTCCCTATAAGGAAATGGAGTCTTTTGTTGAAGAAAATAAATATTATTTTGTAAAATATCCTAAATCCTCTGTAAGGAGGCTTAATTCTGACTACTATCAGTATCTGGCCAGTCACGGGATATATCGCTCTGAATGGGAGATTATGCGCACAATTAATCGTTCTGAGGGGGGACTTGATCGGTATTTCTCCCGGGCCCGTGATAATCAGGATCTTTTCGATAAAATGATTATCCCTGCTGTTAGCGAAAGCATCAGCAATCGTGTGGAAGAATCTGCCGGTTCCCTTTATAATATGTTTGTGGACAACATCAAGATAGCCAAAAATCTCCCAAGATTAATTTCCCGCTCTAAAGATTATAAAAGGCTGAATGATCTGGTGGAGCCCTTATTACTGGATGCTGAACATGGTCTCAAATTGCAGGAACGAAAAAAAGCTATGTTAAGTCGGGGGGATAATCTCTACCGCACAATAGATAATCAGCTAAAATTTTTGGAAAATGAAATAAAAAGCTGTGAAAAAGATAAAAAGAAAACAGAAGATAAAATACATGAACTTAATTTTAAAAGGGATAATTTAAAATATGCCCGGAAGACAAAAAGATTAAAGCGGGAAAGGGATAAAAGAGAAAAACTTCTGCAGAATCAGAATGAAATAGAAAGAAAGATAGATAAATTGCAGGAACAAGAAAAGAAATTAAAATTAAATAGTCTCTATCTTCCCTATCAGAAAAAGAAAAAGGAGTTCAAACACACCCAAAAAAGAATACAGGAACTGCAAAAAAGCCTGGGACTTAAAAAACTACGGGAGAAAATGTCCCGGGTGAAAGATAAGATAAAATCCAGCTGGCCTGAACTTAAGAAAAATTGGCGGGAAAGCCTTCTCCAGATTAATGGTTATATCAAAGATCTGGAGCAGACAATTGATAGTCTGGAGTTAAAAGAAAAAGAGATAAAGGATAATATCCGTAACCTGGAAAGAAAGATCGATCGTTTTTTAGAAAGAAAAAAGAGATTTAAAAAATGGGAAGACGAACTTTCGGAAAAATATAACCCCCTACAACTTAGTTCACCTGCCTATCTTGTCGGAGAGATAGAAGATGAAATTAAGAGTCTTGAAAATAGGAGAAAAAAATTTAAAGTAAAGATAGAAAAAAATAAAGAAAAAATGGAAAAAAAGCAGAATAGATTGACACAATTACAGATGGATTTAAGACAGTATAAGAATGAGTATGATAGTCTGAAAGAATCTTTTGAGGAGAGAAAAAAAGAAGAAAATAAGTTAAAACAGCAGTTAATAAAAATACTTAATCTGGATAAATTCTCTCAGGTGTATAATAAAAAGTGGTTACGTGAAAAGAAGGCGGAACTGGATGGGTTAATTACTGCAAAAAAAGAAAAAAAGGGGCAGCTGTCCACAGAGGCCCGGCAGCTAAAGAATGATCTTGCCCTAAATGATAGTGAATACTGGATAGCAAACAGTGAGCAAAAAAGATTATATAATAGTATAAGGGAAATGGATATCAAGGTATTTTATGGCAGTGATTTTTTGTTAAATGTTGTGGAAGATGAAAATAAAAAAGAAATGTTAGAAAAGTATCCGTTTTTACTTCATAGTCTGGTTTTAATGTATGAAGGTGACTGGCAGAAGGTTAAAAAGAATCTGACAGGTGAGGAAGTTTTTAGATCGGCAGTACCCATTTTCATCAATTATCAGCGGGATCAATACGGGGAGAATGGATTCAGACTTGTACACGGTAAGGAACTGGAATTTATTGAAGACCCTGAGAAGTTTACCGGGTGGTATAATGGTTTAAAGAAAAAGAAAGCCGAATTTGAAAGGACAGTAGAAACCCTGGAGAAAAAATTGAACACTATGCGGCATTTAAGTTTTACGGCAGAATCACTACTTAAGGAAAAACCTTCTCAGGATATAAGGGAAAAGATGGATGTTAAAGAAAAAGAGATAGAATCCCTGAAAAATAAGATAGAAAAAGCAGAACAGAAAAAAATGAAGTTGAAAGAGGAAGAGAAAAAACTTAAAAACAAACTTGCCCGTTGGGAAAAGAAAATAAATAAAAAGAGTGAAGATTTCACAGAAATTAAAAATTTCCGGGATGAAAAAGAAGAAATGGAAAAAGAAAGAGAAAATATTGAGGATATGAAAGATAAGCTTGAAAAATATGAGGGACTACTGGCGGAAAATGAGGCTGATCAAAATGAGTATAATAAGTTAAAATTAAATATTGAACTGAGACAGGAAAACTGGGAAAAGGATCAGAAGGTCTTTGTCAGTGAACTTCAGGAATTAATACCTGAGGCAGTTTTTCCCGGAGAGGTTGATAAGAAATCCAGTCCTGATACTCCCGAATTTTATGATTACCGTGATTCAAAAACAAATTATTATTATCAGAAATTGCAGGATCTAAGGCAAAAGGAAGAGGACAAAGAAAAGGAAATCACCTTTCTCAGAAAGGATTTAAACCGTCTGCGGGAGGAAATTGTCAATACAGAACAGGAATTAGAAGATATTGATCTCCACTGGGCTGATTATGAGTTTACAGTAGATAATATAGAAGAAGTCAGGATAAAATTAGAACGGGTAAGAAAAAATTTGACAGATAAAAAGAATTCAGCAAAAAATCTTAATAAAAAGATTGATCAGCTTGTCGGAGTAATAAAGACATTAAAGGAAACAGTGGATGAAATATATGAAGAGATTAGTGCCAAATACAATAAAGCCCCCCGGGCCTGGGCGGGAAAAGATCTGGACCGCAAGGAATACACTATTAACCAAAAATTACAGGAAAATGGTGAGTTTTTAAAGAAACTAAAACAGATGATAAATGAATATGAACAGAATAAAAATAATCTCAAAAGTCAGCTCGGTCAGCTTAACTTTTATGACCTGGACCCTGCCCGGGGAGAGATGAATAGTACAATAAAGGACAGAGTACGAGAAAACCCCGAAGAGGTTGTAGAAGGATGGACTACAGCCTATGGGGAGATTGAGGATAAACTAAATGATTTAAAAGAAAAAATTGATGAGGATCATAGAGATTTTAAATATAAAATAGAGGAAGATATTGAAAGCGGGGTACTGCGTTCAAATATTCAGGAAAAGATCATTAGTGATTTTGTTTTAGAAAATTTTCAAAATAATTATGAGATGTTGAGTAGTTTTAAAGAACATCTAAATAATGAACTTAATCGACTAAAAGATGACCGTTCTGAAGCAGAAGAAGCCCGCAGACAGTGGGCTGAGAGGTCAGCCATGCATGTTATCAGGCTGGTTAAATCCATGAAAGAAATGATTAGTAATATGGTTTATCACAATCAGAGTGGACATGCCTTTCCCCTGGTCAAATTAAAGAGAGATGACTTTTTACCTGATAGAGAGGAAGATATTATCCCGGAACTGGAAGAATATTTTGTAGAAGTTATTAAAGAAATAAATGAAAAAGGTATAGAGATAGATAGTTTGACAGAAAATGAACTGGAAGAATATATAGGAGATGCTGCTCTTTTTTCCCGGACCGTCCGCGGTCAATATCCCCGACTTCAGGTATATAAAATGACAGAACGGAATGAATTTCTTAATAATCCACCGCGTGACTATTATTATGCTGACTGGGAAGCAGTGATCAAGGGTAAGGGTGATACTGCTGAGGGTAGTGGAGGGCAGTCTCTTTCTATAAATGCCTTTATGATGATGATGTTATTAAATTACAGAAAACAGCGTCTGGATAAAAACAACCCCTGGACTGTAATGTTTCTGGATAATCCCTTTGGGGAGGCATCGGCAGCCCATGTACTTGATCCCATCTTTAAAATTGCCGATAAGCTTAACTTTCAGATCATTGCCTTTGCTGCACCGGAAATAATAAAAACAGAGATAAGTCAGCGTTTTCCCGTCTTCTGGGCTCTGGAAATAGCCAGTGATACCAAGGGTTATGGTGTGATAGAGGGAAAGGTGATGTATGGTGAACGAGTCAGAAATGGTAAATAAAAAATTACTTAAACTCTTTGATAAATTTGTTAAAAAAGAGATGGCTGACCGGAAAAGGTTTTATCTTGGTGATTTGCAGGATTTTTTTCTAAAAGAACTGAATGATATCAATAAGTATACTGAACTGGGAGGCTATAAAGCACTTTATAAACTCATAAAAAAGAAAGAAAAAGAGGGAAAGATAAGGTCTATAAAGAATTCTTCCTTCAATGGTCGGGATCCTGTACTCAAAGAAAAATGGCAGTTGATTAAAGATCATAAAAACCACTGGGAGGAAAAAAAGTTATTAAAGCTTTCTTCTCGTCTGGACCTGGGCTATTATCTTAAACGTCCTGAACTACAGACTCCCCGGTTGCTTTCTAAACTGGAAAATATATATGATTTTTTCATAAATAAAGATAAAAGAGAGTGGGTCAGTCGCGAGGAAAGGTCACTGGAACTTTTCGGAGATGAAAAATTTTTGAGTACAAAATCAGGAAAAAAACTATTGAACCGTTTAAAATTAAAACTGTCTGATCTCAGGGCAGAAAAGTTCAGTCAGATGTTTGTTTACTGGAAAACGGGGATAGAGATCAATAAAGTGCTTATTCTGGAAAATCATTCTACATTTATTAGCTGCAAAAGGGCTCGGGCTGATAGTATACCTATTTTTTCTCTTTATCCCGACACTCTTATCTATGGTGGGGGTAAACATATCATAAAAAGCCTTGAATTTCTGGAGGAGATTGCCGAAATTGACGAGGTGGAGATATATTATGCCGGGGATATAGACCCTGCCGGGTTTATGATTTATGATTCTTTAAAGCAAAGATATCCTGAATATGATCTTAAATTATTTATTGAATTTTATAAAAAAATGCTGGATAAAACAGAAAAGGGTTATAAAGTCCAGGCAGCCCAAAATAAAAAAGACAGGATTTTACAATCTGTGCTTTCTGAGTTTGCTGATGAATTTAGTAAAAATAGCCTTATATCTCTCTGGCAGAAAAATTTGCGAGTTCCTCAGGAGGTAATAACCTATGAGGTGCTCAAAAAATATAATGAAATTTATTAGTTGATTTAAAGCTGAAATTATATATAAAATAAGAGTAAACCCCCAGTCAGATATTTATCTGAGATGGGGGTTAATTTATTAAATAATTGGTGATGAAATTATTGTTGTGTAAAGCCAAAATACTAAGTGGTTTCTGTTAAAACTACTCCAATTAAACCGGGGCCAGTGTGAACAACCATGACCGGGCTTATTTCATCTGTGTAGGTTTCTTTTATCTCAGAAATATTATTAAATCTGTTGAGGAGTTTTTTTGCTTCATCTGCTGCAGCTGCATGCATCACATCCAGAGAGTAAGTTTTATTTTCCTGAATCTTTGTTTTGATTATTTCATATATCTTTTTTAAAGATTTATTTCTCCCTCTGACCTTGTCATAGGTAAAATATTCACCCTCATCATCAATAGCTATTATTGGTTTTATATTTAACAACTGGGCAATAGTCCCCGAAACCTTGCCTATCCTTCCACCTTCCTTTAAATATTTTAGGGTTTCAACTACAAAAAAGACCTCAATTTTATCTTTTTTCGCTTCAACTTTTTTTACTATTTCTTTAAAATTATTTTCTTCTTTATCTATAAGATCCCTGGCATAGAGGACCAGACGGCCGAGTCCCATAGAAAGCATTCCGGAATCTATGACTTTTACCTTGATTCCTTCTATCTGCTTTGCGACCATCTGACAGTTACTATATGTTGCTGATAATCCTTTAGAAATATGAATAGATAATATATGTGTATATCCTTCTTTTTTCAGTTTAAGGTAGGTGTCTTCTATTTCCCGGGGGGAGGGCATTGATGTAGTTGGGATTTCTTCTTCCATATTAGTATATACCTCAGAAGGGGTAATATCCACCCTGTCGGTATACTGCCGGTCACTGTAAATTACTTTTAAGGGTATTGATTCTATTTTGCGGTCTTTTAATATTTTTTTACTTAAATCAGATGTGCTATCTGTGACTACTGCAATTTTCTCTTTCATAATAACCCTTCTTTCTTTTAAAAATTTATTCAATTCTGAAAATTACTTTCAAATATTAATTTACTAACTTTATATAATTATTATATCATGAATTTATATTATTATAAAGATATTTTGATTATTTCAATATTACATTATTTGTTATTTTATGTTATAATTAAATAACAAAGAAAGATTAAGGTGAGCGGTTTAATAATTATCATAAGGAGGGTTAAGATGGCAGCTAAAAAAATATTGATGCTGGTCGGAGACTATGTAGAGGATTATGAGGTTATGGTCCCCTTTCAAACTCTTCAGGCCTGTGGACATGAAGTTGATGCAGTCTGTCCGGACAAAGAGGAAGGAGATATTGTTCGTACGGCCATTCACGATTTTGAAGGAGACCAAACTTACAGTGAAAAAAGAGGGCATAATTTCACTCTTAATGCGACTTTTGCTGAAGTGAAGGCAGAGGATTATGATGCATTAGTTATTCCCGGCGGTAGAGCCCCTGAATATATCCGTCTTAATGAAAGGGTGCTTGCAATTGTACAGGAATTTGCCGAAGATGATAAACCCATAGCAGCAATCTGTCATGGAGCACAGGTGCTGGCTGCAGCTGATGTACTGGAAGGCAAAGAATGTAATGGTTATCCAGCAATTCGTCCGGATATTACACAGGCTGGAGGTAAATGGGTTGAAGTAGAGATGGATTCTGCACATGTTGATGGCAATCTGGTTACCGCTCCTGCCTGGCCTGCCCATCCTGAATGGCTTAAGAAGTTTCTTGCTTTGCTTGAGTAAATTAGATAGTTGATTTTCCGTTAAAATCTACAGGGGAAGATAATAATATGAAAAATTTATAGAAATTTATGGCCGGGGGTAATTGCCCCCGGTTTATTATTAGCTGGTCTTAATTGGCCGGCTTTTTTTATTTTTATCAAAGCAAAAAATAGAAAAAATTATTATACATTACATTATATTACTTCCCGTTGAATTGTGCCTGCTTAAATGATATAATTTTATCATAAAATAAGTGAAATA
>CAZSTU010000088.1:0-9761 GCA_964609745.1 uncultured Halanaerobiaceae bacterium | reverse complement strand
GTTACCGGGTTTAATATCTTCAAAGTTCCATTCCCTTACTGTATTATCATCAACTCTAGCTTTTAGTACAAGATTAAGCAGGCTGTCAGCCGGATCACTAATTTCTGCTTTAATATCTAAAGCATCTCCTCTGTAAATTGAACGGGGATTTACATCAAAAACTGAAATTACAGGAGATTCATTTACCGGTTTTGCCGATACCATGCTGGATAGTTCTGATTCCTGGCCCAGTTCGTCAACAGCTGACACTTTAAAATAATAGGTATAACCATTCTGAAGCTCTTCTGCCCTGAACTCTGTATCTGTTGTAATATCCAATTTATTAAAATTTTCCTCATTAATTGATTTGTAAATAATATAATGATCAAGATCTTTTTCTGCCACTTCATCCCAGCTTAATTCAACAAAACTATCTCCCACTGCGGAAACATTTAAATTTTCAACACTGGCTGGAGGTTTATTTTCTTCAAGTTCAAAATCTAACTCTACTTCCTGCCCGGGTTCAATGGTGTCTGATATTTTTTCCTTTCTGAAATATTCCGGACTCTTATTTACCTCAACTGTCCAGCGGCCTGCAGGAACATCTACACTGTAATTTCCTGATTCATCAGTTACAGTCTGAGTAGTTTTGCGAACAGTAGAGTCGTCACTTTGTTCCTGTACAGTAACTGCTGCTCCAGAAATAGGATCATCATTTTCATCGGTAACAGTTCCTTTTATGCTGCCATATTCTCTGCCCTCAATGTGAATTAAGCTTATTTCATCAATATAGGTTCCTTCATAGTTAACAATAAAGTCTGAACTAAAACCAAAACCAATTTTAATATTCAGACCACCAAGTATACTTAAATCCCCAAAAACATTGAGCCACTGCTTATCATCACCATCATAGGTAAATAATACTTCCCTGCCTCCATCTTCATATTCAACAAAAATATAAAATTCATCGTAATTTGCTTCAATATCAGGCCAGATATAGGTGCTAAATTCTGTTAGGCCATTTTCAGGTATAGAGATATAATCTTTACTGATCATCTCTGCTTCCTGATAGCCAGGATACTCGCCTGTAATGGGATCTCCATGCCAGCCGCTATATCCACCGCTAAGACTTTTACGGCCCGTTCTGTGCCAGGGCTGATAGGATGTACCGTAATTGAAAGTATCCCATCTTTCTGTAAAATTATTTTCTGTGAAATCTTCAAAAAAGAGTTCCACAGCCTCCATTGTTTCCAGGGTGAAATTTTGAGTAATAGTTTCATCCTGTTTAATTTCTACAGTAGCCTGCTGTTCCCAGTAGTTTTCCTTAAAAACCATTATAATCTGACTTCCCGGAATTATACCCTCAAGTTCATAATTACCTTCTTCATCAGTTACTGTATTTTGTTCATAACCCACTACAGTTACCATTGCCTCAGAAACCGGTTGACCATTGGTATCGGTTACCTTCCCACTTACATTTCCTGCATAAACTTCCAGTTCTATTTCCTCTTCAATAACTTCTCCACTTTCAACCACTAATTCAATTTCCCTTTCAAGATAACCTGGTTTAGTAATAAGCAGATTATAGGTATCTGACTGTAATGAGAATAAAGCCGACCCGTTTTCATCGGTGAAATAAGAATCTTCAGTTTCTGTAACATAAATTTCAGCACCTTCAATAAATTCTTCTGTATCTTCATTTAAAAGAGAAATATTTATATTATCTTTACCATAATCCAGTTTAATTTCCACAACTGTAGTCTGGCCGGGAGCAACCCTGATATTTTCAACTTCTCTCTCATAATATCCAGGAGCATCAATTGAAAGGGTATAATACTCTTCCATCAGTGATACAGAAAATTCTCCCTGATCAACTTCAATTTCTTCATTAATGGGATCAATAATTTCCACTTCAGCGCCATCAACTATTTGCCCTGTTTCACTATCAACTACAGTTCCCATAATCTCTCCCTCTGGGGCAGGAGTGAGCTGATAATTTATTGTATAATCTTCAGTTCCGGCTATTTCTATCTCCTGATCAATTATTTCCTCAAATCCCATTCCTGTAACTGTAATATCATAAAATCCTTCCGGCAACTCAAGTGAATATTCGCCATCCTCATCTGTTTCTACAACTTTGGTAACGGGACCGGCAAATTCAAGACTGATACCCTCAAGTCTTTTATTGCTTTCTTTACAGGTTATAGTTCCCTCTATATCAGCTGCTGGACCCTCAACAAAATCTATTTCTTCCAGTGCCTTAAGAAGATTGATTCTACCCCAGCCGTATCTAACATCCTTTTCTTCAGACTCATCACTCCATCCCAGATCTTCATGTCCTCCCACACTACTGTATACTAATTCTCTTAACTCAACTGCAGATAATTCAGGATTGGCAGATTTAATAAGTGCTGCTGCCCCTGCCAGATGGGGAGAAGACATTGAAGTTCCGGACATATTCTGATATCCCCCACCAGGTTTAACAGAATATATTGTGTCTCCCGGAGCACTGATATCAGGCTTAATTCTGGTATTTTCATCATACTCATAACCTGGATATTCTACTATCCCGCCTCCACTAAAATACGTTATTTCTCCATTACTACCATATGCCCCTACTCCAACTGCAGAGGGGGTATTACCCGGAGCGCCGGTAACACCTTCTCCACTGTTACCTATAGAGGCAACAAGTAATACATCTGCTGCCAGCAGATTATCAGCTGCTTCAGCCATTATTTCATGCTGCCCGTCAGCTCCCAGAGACATATTTACAATATCAAACCCCATCTCTGCTGCCCATTCCATACCTGCTGCTACCTGATCAAATGAGCCACCTCCGGCAGGGATTACAAGACCATGGGCCATTGTCGCTTCTGGGGCCATGCCAATATTATACTGACCGACATTACGTCCAAAGACTGTGCCGGAAGTATGTGAACCATGATCATCGCTATCATAGGCTTCTGAGGGATCTTCTGAAATTATATTTCCCAGCTCATCAAACTCAGCCCAATAGCTTAATTCATTATTAAATTCAGGATGGGAGGGATCAAGCCCGGTATCCAGTACAGCTACTGTAATTTCCTGACCGCGAAAACCTTCCTCCCAGAATTCTGGAGCTCTGGTGGTTTCCACATGTTCCCAGCTTTGGTCAGAATTTATTTCTTTTTTGGGCTCAGGCATCTTTAATTTAAAATTACTATAGATATTTTCCACTTCTTCTATTTTAGCAATTTCTTTAATCATATTTTTTTCAACTTCAGCTGATATTACATTTACCAGCCAGAATTGATTTTTGATTTTAATCGCGTTTTTTTCTTTATCTAGTTTTTCAATAAATTCCTGCTGAGAATCGGCAGCATTTTCTTTCATCAAATTTACAGCTTGTTGATTATTTAAATTATTAAATAGTTTTGGATTTTCTTTCAGTTCAATTAAAACTTCAAATATTTCACCATTTTTTGCATTATCCATCTCTTCCTGTAATAATTGATCAATATTTGCCGCTACCGCCAGTCCTGTTGATACTGCTAAAAATAATAAAAACAGACTCAAAATAACACTTATCCTTTTAAATCTCATAAATTAACCTCCTTGTGCATTTAAATTAATAGTTTAAGAAATTTTTAATCAATTCCCCCCTTTTTGGTTGTTATAAATATATATATACTTTGTGTAATTTTTTATTCTGGAATTAGAGTATGATTTACTATCTGTACTAAAATTTTTATATTTATAATTTTCTGAATTTTTAATACATAATATTTCCCAGAATTACTGCCAGTAATTTAGCTTCTGTCGCCACTATATCTTTTTGCTCAATAAAGTTGTAAACCATAATTTTAGTTCTACAAATTTATAGCTTTTAGGGAAAAACATCAGTTACAGCTCTCCTAACTATTAAGACCATCCAATATTTTCTTTGTTTCTTTCCCTTTTTCCCAGCGATATTCATCAACAAGTTCTCTAAATAGTTCAATAATCTCTTCCAGCATCATATACAAACTTTCTTCCTGAAGTGAACGCTGTGAAGGTGGTTGTGAAATTTGAAATTCTTTTATGACTCTGCCCGGCTGGCCGGAAAGAATATATATATGATCTGCCATCATAATTGCTTCTTCAGGATCATGAGTAATAAAAAGTGAAGAAAGACCGCTGTTTTCATGAAAACGAAGTATCATTTCCCGTAGATTTATTTTTAGCTGAGTATCAATGGATTTAAATGGTTCATCCATAAGCAATAGATCCGGATCTATAGAAAGAGCTCTAATGATCTCCAATCTTTGTTTCATCCCCCCGCTAAGCTGGGCAGGATAACTGTCTTTAAATTCACCAAGTCCATTAAGTTCTAGCAGAATATGGCGAATTTTTTGGGCCTTATCTGCAGTAATAAAATTTTCCTGTACAAAAACAATATTCTCCTCTACTGTCTTCCAGGGTAAAAGGCGAGAATGCTGAAATACAAATGACTGCCTTAAATCCTTTTCTCGATAAACTTCACCACAATCAGCATTTATTAGACCGGCTGCAATACGAAAAAGTGTGGTTTTCCCACTACCGGAAGGGCCCAGAAGACAGACTATTTCTCCTTTTTTTATTTTAATGGAAGCACCAGATAAAACCTGAAGTTTTCCATATTTTTTAGAAATATTATTTAATTCAAGCACTGCTGTCATCTTTTTTCCACCTCGTGACCTTTTTCTGAAGGGGTTTAAGAATAAGGTATTCCACAATTAACATAAAAGAAATTAAGATAATGGCCCAGGCAAAAAGATAATCTGTAGCCAGATTACTATTTGCAACACTGAGGGCATACCCAACTCCACTGGAAGAGCCTAGATATTCAGCAAAAACAGTTGACTTCCAGGCAAAGGCAAAACCTATACTCAAAGCAGAAATAAGATGGGGAAAAAGGGCCGGCAGGTATATTTCCCAAATAATTTTTTTCCTGGAACATCGATAAAGCCTGGCCATTTCTACCAACTTTATATCTATATCCTGTATACCCGCAAATATATTAACAAATATTATAGGAAAAGTAACCATAAAAATAAGGAAAATGGGTGTTAAATCCTCAGCAATTCCAAACCAGATAACGGCCAGGGCCAGCCAGATTATGGGGGGAGTGGCCTGAATAACCGTGATAACCGGTCTTATTACCCTCTGCCAGAATGAACTGGTAGACAAAAGCAGAGCAGTTAATATCCCCATTCCCACAGCTCCACCATAACCAAATAAAGTACGTTTCAATGTAACTATTAAATGTCGGTAAAACTCAGGGGAATACATCAAATCTAAAAGGGCTTTTCCCACTCTGACCGGGGAAGGTAGTAGCAAGGGATTAAACCTTTCGGCCATAATCCCCCAGATAATAAGCACCACCATAAAAAAGGTGGTGCTTAATAAAAAATTTACCAATCTATTTTTTATTTTGCTATGGTTGGAAGTAAAAATTTTCATCAGGCATTTCCCCACCTAAAAGATCCGGATACATCTCCAGCATTTGTCTGAAATATTTATCGATGAGATTATTTGTTTCCTTTTCATTAAAATAATCGAGATTAACTCGAGATAAAGATTCTTCCATTACAGGAGCAGAATTGTCAAAATGCTCTGCTGCCAGTTTGGCTGCCTCTTCTGGATTTTCATTTACCCAGTCAATTCCCTTCATGTAAAGACCATTTATCATCTCAGTTTCTCTTTTATTTTCTTTAGCAAATTTATTTGAAACAAAAAGTCCTACAAACGGAATACGATCTTCTCCTTCATTAAACTCAGCCCACTCTTCCTGTATGTCAAAGGAAAGAACGGCATCTTCATTATTCTTTAGGTTAACAGTAACCAGTGGTTCAGGTAAGATTATAGCATCGACTTTGCCTGTCATAAAATAGCGGGCTCCGTTGGGTAGAGGTCGGTAAACTATTTCAACATCTTCAGGATTAACTCCATTCTTTTTCATTAAATAGCGAGCCAGAAAGTCAAGTGGCCCTCCTTTTAAAGGTAAAGAAAGCGATCTACCTTCAAGATCAGACCAGTCATCCGCCTTAAAATCATTTGTCAGCAAATAATCAATTCCCCAGGTGTTAATATTTAAAAGGCTGAGATCAATTCCCTGATTATATGCTTTTGCCCCTACATTGGCCCCGGTCACAATCATATCAACCTGTTCTTTGCTTATAAGAGAGAGAGCTCTCTGGTGATCTGGTGATAAATTTATCTCCAGATCAATCAAACCCTCTAATTCTCCACTTTCTTCCATCCAGAGAAGTGGAATAGCTGCCGGTATGGCAGGTGTTTGAACTTGAACAGCAGTTTCGGCAGATACTGTTCTTTGCTTAAAAAGATGATTAAAGCCCAGAGTGCAAACTAATATAACCACCAGAAACAAGAGTAAAAGTTTCTTGTTAAGTTTCATTATACTCCCCCTTTTCCCTTTAATCTTCTATAATACATTTTGACTGACATTTAAATTATATTATATTTTTCACATGAATGCAATTTAACCTGGCTCAGGACTGCATTAAATAATCTGCAGCCATTCTAATGTTCTCAGTTGAAGCCACGAGAAAAACCTGATTTTCAGGATGTAATTTTTGACTTCCCCGGGGTATTATTAATTCTTCATTATCAGGATCAAATATACCGGCTATTACACAATCATCCGGAAACATATCATTCTGTACAATATGAGAAATTGTCCTGCCTGCTATATGTGAGTTTTCCGGTATAGTTACAATTGAAACTTCCGCTTTGCCTCCACTTATAGAGGTTACCCTCCTTATATCCGGTTGTTCTATATCTATATAAAATTTATTTACAAGTATGTCGGTGGCTGAACCAATAGTTGTCACACCTGCCAGCCGATATGCACTTTCATATTCAGGCTCCCTCATCCTGACCAGTATTTTGTCTGTATTAAAATTTTTGGCCAGCAGGGCAAATACAAGATTATCAGAATCTAAGCGCATAGCACTGAGTGCTGCATCACATTTTTCTATTCCCGCCTGTCTTAATACATCTATCTGGGTAGCATCTCCATTAATGGTCACCGCCCCATACTCTGCATATATCTTTTCACAGACTCTGTGGTCCTGGTCTATCACCACCACATCATGTTTTTCCACAAGTAAACTTGTCATACTTCTTCCTACTATTCCTCCACCAGCAATAATAATATACATTCGTTCTTCCTCCTAACTGTATTTCCATAATCTTTTGGAAAGCAATAAAAAGATGGGTAAAATTTCTAATCTTCCTGCTAACATACCGATAATATAGGTGATCTTAATAACTGGAGATAGAGAAACCATTTTTTCTACACTAAAAAAGAAGGGACCTACATTACCCACTGCTGAAAACATTCCTGAAAAAGATTGATAACCATTTAAATCAGAGAAAAGTGCTGTAATAATAGCGCCTATTAAAATCAGTAATATCCACCCAAAAAATAGGGCAGCTATCTTCATTACTTCATCAACATCAATTAACTGGCCATCTATACTAACAGGGGTTACTGCTCTTGAAGGTAAGTATATTTTTCTCACTTCTCGAAAAAATAAATGATTGAGCACTGCAATTCGCATAACTTTAATTCCACCGGAGGTCGATCCAACACATCCCCCTATTAACATTAATCCCAAAAATAACTGTCTGGCTACTGCCGGGAAAAAAGAACCGGTAATATTTTCTGTTACAAAACCGGTGGTTGTCATAATTGAAACCACCTGAAAAATAATGGTCCGAAAGTTTTCCTCCAGACTGCCCAGTATTTCTGGTGATATTAAGTAGCGCCCGATGAATATAATCAGGCTAAAGTAAAATATAATCCTCCAGAAGTATTTCATCTCCATATTGGAAAAATATTCTTTCACATTGCCTGTTAGAGCCCGGAAATGCACCAGAAAATTAATTCCTCCTAAAAGCATAAAAAGAGTGATAATATATTCTATCTGACGATAATAGGGATGACCGCTTTCTCTATAATAGGCGATGCTGAGATCGTGATTGGAAAAACCACCTGTAGACAGGGTGGTCAAACTGTGGATAACAGCTTCAAATAAAGGTACCTGAAATATATAAAGCAAAATTATTTCCAGTAAGGTAAATAATAAATATATTCCCCAAAAAATTTTAATTGTTTTATATATATTGGGAACAGGCCTGGAAATATTAATCTTATGGCTTTCAGCTGAAAAAAGCTGCCAGAGATTACCTTCACTTCTAAAGGTAATTAATAAAAAGAAGGTGAGAATCCCAAGACCTCCAAGCCACTGCATCATGCTTCTCCAGAGTATTATTGATTTGGGAAAAGCATCAAGTCCTTCAAAAACTGTTATCCCGGTAGTGGTAAATCCACTAACAGCTTCAAAAACAGCATCAATTATACTCATATTTAGTCCAATAATAAAAGGAATTGACCCTACCAGAGACGCTGCTAGCCAGGCAAATGTAACAACTATCATACTGGACACTATATTTAAATTTAATGTTTTCTTACGAAATATCATTTCAATGACAAATCCCAGAGTTAATGAACTAACTGCAGGAATTATAAAAGCCAGATATATTATCCTGCCTTCATTTCTCATTAATGCCATAAGAAGTGGTATAATCAAAATAAGACCGAGTACTGTAAGCAAATATCCTATAACAATTAATACTGAACTTAAATGTTGATTTTTGGTAGACATCTCAAAACCCCTTCAAAATTCTATGCTTTTTGAAATGTAGCCATTTTAGATTTTCCGAGATAAATTAATTTCAGCTCAAATTCAGAGGCGATCCACTTTATTGTTTTCCGGCTATAAAAAGTAATATGCGTTGGGTCATTATTATACCACCACTGTTTAAAATCAAAGTCCGCATCATCCTTTTGGTGAAAGTGAGTCATCACTGCCATAATGCCACCCGGTTTTAAATGTTCCAGTAAATCTCTTAAAACCTGATACGGTTTTGCTATGTGCTCTAAAACTTCCGTACATGTTATTAAATCATATCTTTTGCTTTTATATTTTTTATCAGGATAAAAGTAGGGATCATAAACATCAACATCAAAACCCTGCCAGCTTAACAGATCAGCAAGTACAGGCCCTGGCCCACAACCATAGTCAAGAACTTTAAGTGAAACACTTTTTAGGTTTTGGGAGGGCAAATTCTTTTTCTCAACTTTTTTTGTTCCTCCAGCCAGTTTTTTCCCTTTTACTCTTATTTTTTTATCAGTCAACTCATAGGGAATTTCAAGATAGGGAGAAATTGCTTTTTTCATAAATTCTTCAAACATTTTTACATAGCCATTTTGGTTGTGATTATTATTATGACCTCTATAACGTTCTTTTTCTTCTTCTGGTGAAGGAATATATTCTTTTTTTATAAATATTAAATCACAATTATGACAGTGATAATATTTATTGTTCAGTTTATCTGCTTTAAATCCACATAATATACATTTCATTTACATTATACTTCCTTTATTATATAGTTTATATAATCAATAATAAAAATACTAAAAAAGGATAGAGGTATCCCCCCTATCCCTTATCAAAGACTAATTTAATTTAACCGTTAATCTTATTTTCAGCTGCATTTTCTTCTTCCTCTCTCATAAATTCCCTGAAAAAGACGATAAATACTCCCAGCATTAAAGCCAGCACACCAGCAATGGCTACATTTAATTTTTTATTGGGAGAAACAGGACTACCAGGCACAACAGGTTTATTTATAAGGGTTATATTATAGCTTTTACCACTTAAATCCTGCTCAGCTTCACTATATTCTTCTTCTGC
>CAZSTU010000087.1:0-9823 GCA_964609745.1 uncultured Halanaerobiaceae bacterium | reverse complement strand
TCCTGTCATTTCTTCACCTCTGCCCAGCAGGAGAAAACGGTTAATATTTAATTTTTGGGCAGTTTTGGCCAGAATAGGAGAACTGACAAGTACAGCCTTCATTTTGGCCAGTTTTCCTTCAGAAAAGTCAGGATAATTTCTAAAAATATAGGAAGTAATTGTTAAATTTAATACAGCATCTCCCAAAAATTCGAGTCTTTCATTATTTTTTAAATTTAGTTCAGGATTTTCATTTGGAAATGATTTGTGAGTTATAGACCTTTGCAGTAAACTTTTATCGTGAAATTTAATATTCAATACATCTTCTAACTCTTCGATTTTTTCTTTGTTATATATTTTATTCATGGTTATTCTCCTAATCATTAATATCCTGAAGTATCAAACATGCATTTTGTCCTCCAAACCCAAAGGAATTTGTCATAGCAATATTAAGGTCATTCTTTTCCTCCGCTTCATTTGGTACATAATATAGATCACATTCCGGGTCAGGATTTTCATAATTTATTGTTGGAGGAGCAATTTTTTCTTGTATTGCCAGAGCGGTGATAATTGTTTCCAGTCCGCCGGCGGCTCCCAGTAGATGTCCTGTCATTGATTTGGTAGAACTAATTAAAATATTACGGGCATGATCTCCAAATACACTTTTAACTGCCATAGTTTCAAATTTATCATTTAGAGGGGTGGAAGTACCGTGAGCATTGATATAATCCATCTTGTCTGCAGATATTTGAGCTTTTTCAAGTGCCATCTGCATGGCCCGAGCTGCTCCTTCTCCATCTGGAGCGGGTTGAGTCATATGATATGCGTCTCCGGACATACCGTAACCGGTTATTTCAGCATATATTTCCGCATCTCTTTCTCGGGCAGACTCCAGACTTTCCAGTATTACCATTCCACTTCCTTCTCCTATAACAAAACCATCTCTTTCTTTATCAAAAGGTCTGCTGGCCTTTTCCGGTTCGTCATTACGGGTGGATAGGGCTTTCATAGAACTAAAACCAGCTACTGCTGAGGGGGCCACAGCTGCTTCTGTTCCTCCAGCAATCATGATTCTGGCATCTCCCCGTCTTATAATTTCAGCAGCATCACCTATTGCGGTGGTACCGGAAGCACAAGCAGTAACAGCATTACTATTAGGACCTTTAGCTCCGGTGTAAATTGAAACCTGTCCTGAAGCCATGTTGGCAATCATCATAGGTACAAAGAAAGGACTTATCCTTTTTGGACCTCTTTTTGCGAGTCTGGTAATTTGTTCTTCCAGAACTTCAATACCTCCAATACCTGAACCAATTAAAACACCAGTTTGTTCTGCTAGATCTTCAGTAATTTCAAGTTTAGCATCATTTAAAGCTTTTTCAGAAGCGACAACTGCAAATTCTGTGAATTTCCCCATTCTTTTTGCAGATTTTTTGTCAATAAATTCTGTTGAATCAAAATCGGAAATTTCTGCAGCAATTTTACTGGGGAATTCTTCTGTATCAAATTTAGTTATTTTGGTTATACCTGATTTTCCAGCGGTAATATTAGTCCAGAATTCATCCAGAGTATCACCAAGGCTGCTTACCTGGCCCAACCCTGTTATTACTACACGTTTATTCATTGGCAACCTCCCTTAAAAAAGTTTGGAAATAATCTATATAAAATTATAACTGCTATATGGTTTAAAAGCCCCGTTTAGTATTATTACTAAACGGGGTTATTATCTCAACAATTACCATTTATAAATTCTCTTCTACATAGTTAACTGCATCCTGGACTGTTTCAATTCCTTCAGCATCTTCATCAGGAATCTCTATATCAAATTCTTCTTCAAAAGCCATGATCAACTCTACAACATCCAGGGAGTCAGCCCCCAGATCTTCTATAAAAGAAGCCTGTGGGGTTACTTCATCTTCATCTACAGCTAACTCTTCAACCACTATTTTAGTGATTCTTTCCATAGTATCTGCCATTTCTTTCACCCCCTTTCAAAATACTTCTATTAAATAAGATAATTTACATAACCATACCACCGTCAACATTAATCACCTGACCATTTATGTAATCAGCCTGTGGTGAAGCCAGAAAACAAATTAAATTTGCTACATCCTCCTGTTCTCCAAACTTATTGAGGGGTATATTTGATAACATTTCTTCTTTAACCTTATCGGAAAGTTCATCAGTCATATGTGATCTTATAAATCCAGGTGCCACAGCATTGGCAGTAATACCTCTGCTGGCAAGTTCTCTGGCTGTTGATTTTGTAAGACCGATTACCCCGGCCTTTGAGGCTGAATAGTTTGCCTGTCCGGCATTACCCATTAATCCTACTACCGAAGCCATATTAATAATTTTACCAGATCTTTGTTTGAGCATAATTTTAGTTATAGCTTTTGTACAATTAAATACACCCTTGAGATTAACATTTATTACACTATCCCATTCTTCTTCTTTCATTCTTAAAAGGAGATTATCTCTTGTTATTCCGGCGTTATTGACCAGAACATCTATTCTGCCCAATTTTTCTTTAGACTTATTTATAAGGGTCTGGGCCTGATCAAAATCAGAGACATCTGATTCTATGATTACTGCTTTTCTTCCCAGCTTTTTAATTTTATTTTTAATTTTTTCTGCATTTTCTTTTTCTTCAGCAAAGGGATAATTGATAGCAATATCTGCACCAAGTTCTGCCATTTTTACAGCGGTGGTTGCTCCTATACCCCTTGAACTGCCGGTGATTAAAACTTTTTTATTTTCCAGGTTATTTTGATACATTTCATAACCTCCCTTCAAAATTATTTTCATTTTTTAAATTTTTTTTATTGATTTTTCCAGACTCTTTTTGTCTTCAATATTATGAACAGTAATTGATCGATCTATTCGGCGCATTAAACCTCTTAAAACCTTGCCTGGTCCTATCTCAAACATTGTTTTAACATTTTTTTGTATAAGCAATTCCATACTTTCCATCCAGCGAACACTGCTGGTTAATTGTGCCAGTAAATTTTCTTTAATTTCATCAGGCTCGGTTAAAACCCGGGCACTGGCATTGGCTATAATTGGTATATTCGGTTTTTTCAGAGAAATTTTATCTATTTCAGCAGCTAATTTTTCTTCAGCAGGCTTCATAAGTAAGGAATGAAAAGGCCCGCTTACATCAAGCTCAATTGCTTTTAAAGCACCTCTTTCTTTGGCTATTTTTACTGCTGTTTGTATAGCTTTTTTTTCACCGGAAATGACTATTTGAGATGGTGAATTATAATTGGCAATTTCACAAACTCCTTCTACTTCACCACAAATTTCCTCAATTTGATTTTTATCCAGTTTTATTATAGCTGCCATTGAGCCCAGTCCTGCGGGTAAAGCTTCATTCATCAATTTACCTCTTTTTCTTACGAGCTTTAAACCATCTTCAAAGTCTATTGCACCGGCTGCAGTTAGTGCACTGTATTCTCCTAAACTATGGCCTGCTGTGAAATCAAAATCAATATTAAAGTTATTTTTTATAATTTCATAAGCCATCATACTGACAGTATATATAGCAGGCTGGGTGATACTTGTGAGATTGAGTTTTTCTTCAGGACCTTCCAGACAAAGTTTTTCAATATTTATATCAATTATATCCTGAGCTTTATCCATGATTTGACGTGCCTCAGGATAGTTTTCCAATAAATCTTTTCCCATTCCAACTTTTTGAGCTCCCTGTCCTGGAAATAAAAAGGCAATTTTATCACTCATGTTTTTATTTATCCTCCCGAATCGAATTATAGTTATTTTCAATTATATTCTCAGCAGAATGGATAATATTATCTATAATTTCAGAAGCTGGCATTATCTCATTAACAAGTCCGGCAATTTGTCCGGCCATAACACTTCCCGCTTTAACATCGCCTTCACGGGCAGCACGGCGTAGCCTGCCTGTGCCCATTTCTTCAATTGTTTCTGGTGACACACCTTCATCTTCCATTTTTTGGATTTTCCTGGTTAACTTGTTTTTTAGATTGCGCACCGGGTGACCTGTGGACCTGCCGGTCACTACTGCATCTCTATCTTTGGCTTTAAGAATTGCTTTTTTATATTCATCGGCAACCGTACACTCTGAAGCACACACAAATCTTGTTCCGAGCTGAACCCCCGATGCTCCCAGTGATAGGGCTGCAGCTAGACCACGTCCGTCAGCAATACCTCCGGCTGCAATTATTGGTACATCGACTGCATCTGCCAGTTGAGGAATCAGGCTCATTGTAGCTAGATTACCTATATGTCCTCCAGCTTCTGTACCTTCGCCAATCATGGCATCTACACCAAGTCGTTTCATGCGGCGGGCAAGTGCTACAGAAGGCACAACCGGTATAACTTTAATTCCTTCTTTTTGAAAACGGTCTATATATTTACCGGGATTGCCGGCTCCAGTAGTTACCACAGGTACCTTTTCTTTGATAACAAGATCTATTACATCTTCAGCATATGGAGAAAGAAGCATTATATTTACACCAAATGGTTTATCAGTTCTATTTTTCACTTTTTTAATTTCTTTTTTAATAATGTCTGCCGGGGCATTTCCCGAACCAATTATTCCAAGACCTCCAGCTTCAGAAACTGCTGCTACAAGCTCACCGGTGGCAACCCAGGCCATTCCTCCCTGTATGATTGGTTTATCTATTCCAAGTAGTGAACATAATTCAGTATTTAAAGACATCCTTATACCTCCTCATTCCATTCGATTATAGTTGAAGCCCAGGTCAACCCAGCTCCAAATGCTACAAGCACAATTGTATCTCCCTGTTTAATCAACCCTTTTTCCCTGGCTTCATAAAGAGCTATGGGTACGGAGGCACCGGAGGTATTACCATACTCGGGTAAATTAACATAGACTTCGTCTTCATCAAGATTTAAACGGCGGGCGGCAGCATCTATTATCCGTGTATTGGCCTGATGGGGAATAAATAAATCTACATCTTCTGGTTTGTAATTTGCTTTTTTTATTACATCTAAAGAAGCCTGGCCCATTCTTTTAACAGCAAATTTGAAAACCTGATTACCTTCCATTTTTATATAATGTAGTCGATTTTTTAATGTTTCTTCACTTGTTGGATTTAATGAACCTCCACCGGGCAAGTAAAGACTACTTCCTCCACTGCCATCTGAGCCCAGATCAAAGGATAGAAATCCTCCTTTATTTGTAGGTTGTAATACTGCTGCTCCAGCTCCGTCACCAAAAAGAACACAGGTGTTTCTATCATTCCAGTCCATTATTTTGGAGAGGGTTTCTGCTCCTATTACTAAAATATTATCATACATTCCGGTAGAAATAAATTGATGGGCTACACTGACAGCATATACAAACCCCGAACAACCGGCTTCTATGTCAAGTGTTGCACAATTATTGGCTCCAAGCCTATCTTCAAGCAAACAGGCGGTTGCCGGAAATTGCATATCAGGGGTTACAGTTGCTACCAGAATCATATCAAGTTCTGATGCTTTAATATTTGCATTATCCAGAGCTTCTACTGCAGCTTCAAATGCAAGTTTTGAAGTAGGTTCATCTTCATCAGCAATATGTCTTTTTTTGATTCCCGTTCGGCTGGTAATCCATTCGTCACTGGTATCTACTATCTGCTCCATATCCTTATTAGTGAAAACTTTTGAGGGGACATACATTCCCAATCCAGTAATAGTTGCTTTACGATTCATTATTTTTGTCACCATCCTCGTTTATTTCATTCTCAATCAGACTTATTATCTTCTTATGAACTGATTCTCTGGCTACTTTTATAGCATTAACAATAGCAGTTGCATCTGAACTGCCATGACTTATGATAACTGCTCCCTTTACTCCCAGCAGGGGGGCACCCCCATATTGTCTGTAGTCAAGTTTTGACTGCAACTTTTTTAGTGCTGGTTTGACTAGAAGAGCCCCGGCTTTACTAATAAAATTGGAAGTTAGGGAAGATTTTAATAAATCAAACATATAGCTTGCTGCACCTTCAGTTGTTTTTAACACAATGTTTCCTACAAATCCATCACATATAATAATATCACAACTGCCGTTAAAAATATCTCTTCCTTCAACATTACCTATAAAATTATGTAAACGGTGATCCTTTTTTAAAATATTGTAAGTTTTTTTGCTTAGTTTATTTCCCTTTTTTTCTTCTTCACCAACACTTAAAATTCCCAGTCTGGGATTTTCTATATTAAGTATATTGCTGGCATAAATTTGTCCCATGATTGCAAACTGCAATAAATTTTCAGGCTTGCTATCGGTGTTAGCCCCGGCATCTAATAAAAGGGTTTTTCCTGATTTAGATGGAAAAATTGTTGCAATGGCCGGTCGTTTTATATTGGTAATTCTTCCAATATTAAATAAACCGGCTGCCATTACTGCTCCTGTGTTTCCCGCTGAAATCAGGGCATCTGCTTTGTCCTTTTTTACTAAATTTGAGGCTATATTTAGACAGGCATCTTTTTTCCTGCGCAAGGCACGAGCGGGGGAATCATTCATTGTTATTTTTTGACTGGCAGGAACAATTTCTAATCTATGATGTTTTTTGTGATTATATTTTTTTAGAAATTTTTTTATTTTTTTCTCTTTGCCTACAAGAAATATTTCAAAATCATTTGCTATTTTCAGTGCTTCAATCGCTCCTATAATTATTTGTTCTGGAGCATTATCTCCCCCCATGGCATCCAGTGCAATTTTCACGATTAATATACCTCCTCATGTTCTCTAACAAACATGGTAAAATCACCACTAAATATTTTGTTATCATGACAAAAAGTGTTAACTTTAATTTCAAACTTATCTTTTTTATTATTTTTTACTTTTGCTTTTGCCATTAAAATATCTCCGACAAAGGCTGGTTTAATGAATTTTACCTCAACATTAGCAGTTAAAACTAATTCAGTATTAATAATAGCCACGGCAAGAGAATTTGCCTGTGCAAAAAGGTGGTGTCCCCTTATAATTTTTGTTGATTGCAGGGCCATTTCTTTTTTTGCCTTTAAAAATGATTCTGCATATTGGTTAAGTTTTAATCTCACCAGGTCACCAATAACTTCACCCTCACTAACAGACTTTAAATCATTGTAAGCCGTCTTTGCAACATTTTTAGTCCTTTCTCTCACTTCAGGAATTCCCAGTTCAAGTCTATCATGCCTGATTGTGTGTACACTTACCTTAAACTTTTTGGCGAGTTCCTTATCGGTTAAAAAGGGATTTTTATCAATGAGATTTTTTAATAATCTCTGTCTTTTTTCCTTATTGAACTTATCCATAAAAAACCCCCTAAAATTATGACCTGGTCATAAGAGTTACTTATAATATTATATAGCAAGTTTTTTTTAATTGCAAGGTGTGATTCTTAGTAGGCAGGCAATAAAACAAGGTAGCCCTTTCGGACTACCTTGTGTTTATTCTTTATAAAACTTTTTTACCTTTATAATGTCCGCATTCAGGACACACTCTGTGAGACAAAATTAATTCATCACAATTGGGACATTCAATCAAATTTGGATTTTTTAGTTTCCAGTGTGTACGACGTTTACGTTTTCTACTTTTAGATGTTCGTCTTTTGGGTACAGCCATTACATCCACCCCCTTCAATTATTCTGACAGTATTTATTCCTCATCTATTTCTCATCAAAGAATTTTTCCAGTTTAGCCAGTCTAGGATCTATAATATCCCTCTCACAGTTACAATCACCCTTATTAAGATTTTGACCACACTGAGGACAGAGACCTTTGCAATCTTCAGAACATAAGGGCTTAATTGGTAAATCGAGAAAAATGTTGCTTTTTAATATTTGCCTTATATCTACTTCTTTGATATCTTTAATATCTAACTTGTTTAGTTCTTTTTCAATATCAATATTAAAATTATATTCAAATTTTTCCAGTCAGCGACTGCACTTTAATACTAAAATACCTTTTAAATTACCTGTTAAAAAATAAGACTTATCAGTATTTAAAATTTTAATACTCAGTTGTAAGTGTTTTGGTACAGCTATTTTACGATCCTGAAAAAAAAGATGAGGAAATTCGACTTTAAAGTTGAGTTCTTTGCTACTTCCAAGTTCTTCCAGATCACTTAAATCAAGCTTTAATTTTTTTAATTTAATTTTCAACTTTTATTCCTCCCGGTAGAAATACCAAAGTTAATTATACCGAAGTTAGGCCGGGAATGTCAAGTAAAATATCTTTTTCTCTGTTGGTTGTTTCTATCAGTATTTATTTTGATACAGGGTTTGTAGAAGATTTTTTAATCAGTCACTAATTATTTGTTTAGTATCGCGAGCAATTACCAATTCTTCATTAGTTGGGATTGTAAATACTTTTATACTGGAATCGGCGGTTGTAATCTCACTTTCTTCACCTCTAACCTGATTGGCATTTTCATCAAGTTTAATGCCGAAATATTCCATATCTTCAAGAATTCCTTTGCGCACATCAGCAGCATTTTCACCTATACCGGCAGTAAATACAATTGCGTCTACTCCGCCCATTGCTGCCATATATGCTCCAATATATTTTTTTACACGGTAATTAAATAACTTTCTTGCCAGCTGAGCTCTCTTATTACCCTCTTCGGCAGCAGCTTTTATATCCCGTGAATCATTACTTACTCCGGAGACACCAAGCAGGCCACTTTCTTTATTTAGAATTTTATCGATTTCATCTGGAGATAGATTTTCTTTACTCATTAAGAATGGGATAATAGCTGGATCAAGATCACCACTTCTGGTGCCCATGACCAGTCCTTCAAGTGGAGTTAGCCCCATGCTGGTGTCTACTGATTTTCCACTATCTACAGCTGCAATACTTGCTCCATTACCCAGATGACAGGTGATTATTTTGCATTCCTCTATAGGTTTATCCATCATATCTGCCGCTCTTTTTGATACATAACGGTGTGAAGTGCCGTGGAACCCATAACGCCTGATACCATGCTTTTCATAATATTTATAAGGTATTGCATACATATATGCCTTTTCGGGCATTGTCTGGTGGAAGGCAGTATCAAAGACACCAACCTGAGGTGTATCGGGCATTAATTCACGGCAAACTTTAATACCTGCCAGATTAGGTGGATTATGAAGTGGGGCAAGATCCGATACAGCTTCCATTTGTTCTATAACTTCATCTGTTATTTTAACTGAACCGGCGAATTTTTCACCTCCATGTACAACTCTATGGCCAACTGCGTTTATCTCATCCATCGATGAGAGTACACCATATTTTTTATCAAGCAATGTGTCAATTACCAATTCAATTCCCTGGCTGTGATCTTCAATATCTCTTTTAATAGTTATTTCTTTTTCTCCGGTCTTTTCATAATCAAGAAATGAGTTTTCAATACCGATTCTTTCAACAACACCTTTTACCAGAACTTTTTCATCTTCCATATTAAATAATTGAAATTTAATGGATGAACTACCGCTATTTAATACTAAAACTTTCACAATTATCATCTCCTTTAATTTTTCATCTACTTTTCTACATCTTTATTATATAATAATAATCTAACTTAGCAAAATAAATTGTGAATTAATTAATTTGCACTGCTTGCCTGAGCAGCAGTTATTGCGGTGACATTTACAATGTCTTTTGTTGAACAACCGCGGGATAGATCATTTACAGGTTTGGCAATTCCCTGTAGTATTGGTCCTATTGCTTCGGCATCTGCTAGTCTTTCTACAAGTTTATAACCAATATTTCCTGCCTGCAGGTCCGGCAATATCAAAATATTAGCTTTGCCCGCTATTTTACTTTCAGGGGATTTTATTTTGGCTACCTCCGGAACAAGAGCAGCATCAGCTTGTAATTCCCCGTCAATTTGTAGAT
>CAZSTU010000086.1:7969-9833 GCA_964609745.1 uncultured Halanaerobiaceae bacterium | reverse complement strand
GGGCTTATATTTACGGTAAATCATTCTGATGAAATGGATATCAGAATGTGTATGGAGCTTGCTCGCCGATCAAAAAGAAAATTTACCTATATGGTAAACTCAGAAGCTTTTGAAGAATTCTTTGGAATAGCAGGGTGGTTTCTTCAGCGTTTGGGTTGTTTTTCTGTTGAAAGAGGCGGAAAAGATGCTGAAGCAATACAGTATGCCAAGGATGTAGTTAAAAAAGAAGATGAATCCCTGGTTATGTGCCCAGAAGGTGAAATTGACTATGTAACCCAGAACATGACTGAGGGAATTTATATTATGGCTGTTCCGGATTATGTTTATGAAGCGGGTGTTAAAAGTCATGCTGATCTGCAGGAACATGCGGATAAATTTGATAAAAAGCTATATGTAGGTCCTGCCGGTTGGGCTTCAGATAAAAAAATGAATGAAGCCATTGAAAAAGATATTTATGGTCTGGGTGACTGGGAAGCAGTTAATAGCAGTCAGAGTGCACTGATGGCCCAGATTGAGAGTTCAATTGAGGACGAGGAATGGATCTGTTTTGTCGGCTGGCGGCCCCATTGGATGAATACAACTTTTGATATAGAATATCTGGATGATCCTGAACGATTATGGGAAAGCCCCTATTCCTGGGTTGACACCCTGGCACGGGAGGGGTTTGAAGAGGATTATCCTGAAGCCTATAGATTTTTTCAGCAGTTTAGAGTTGATGTAGCGGATAATGATGAATGGATTTATGAGATAGGTCAGAAGGAAAGAGATGATAAGGAAGTGGCCGAAGAATGGATAAAAGATAATATAGTTAAAGTAAGGAGATGGTTAAGTATGATGGAGACTCCTGATGGGGAAGATGCCTATGAGGTGTTGTTAGAAGAGATGGATATGGAATAGATTGTTTAAATAAGCTATGTCCCTGCCTTGAGTGGCGGGGTCTTTTTTTATTTAATACTTTCTTAATAAATCTATGTTATAATATAATCAGATTCTGGAGCTGGGTGGGGATGATTATGTGACAAAACCCTTTAGACCTCGTGAATTAGTGGCCCGGGTGAAGGCTGTATTAAAGAGATATGACAGTGGTGGTAAGGATAAAAAACAGGGGGAAGAGAATATAAAATATCCCGATTTAATTATTTATCCGGCCAGTAGAGAAGTTAAAGTAAAAGGCAAAGAAATTGAACTCTCCCCAAAGGAATATGACCTTCTATATTTACTTGCCAGTCACCCCCGGCAGGTTTTTGCTAGAGAGAGAATGTATGAAAGAGTATGGGGGATGGAAAGTTATGGAGATTATCGTTCGGTTGACGTCCATATCAACTGGCTACGTGATAAACTTGAATTGGGTTATATTAAAACTGTCTGGGGTATTGGCTACAAATTTGAGGTGGATTCATGATGTTTAACAGTCTATTTAAAAAGATGATGACAGGATATATAATTATTCCACTATTAATTTTAGCGGCACTGTTATTGTTGATGCCTGCTTATCTTGAAGATTATTTATTCAGCAGGGAGGAGGAAGAATTACTAAAAAGGGCTGAGATAATTGCTGCTTCCCTAAGAAGTAATCCTCATTTTGATTTATCTATCTTTGAAAGAGTTGTTGATACGGGAATTGTAGTAATTGATGACAGGGGGGAAATTGTCGATCAGGGCCAGAGGATGCAGGGAATGATGGGGAGGTCTTCCCGGGGGCGGCATCAGGGCCCGGGGATGATGAGAAATAAAGTGGAGAATGATGAAGAAAACAATAATAGTATAGATGGTATAGAAGTTCCACAGGACTTATTATCTGAGGAGGATAGGATTAAAGAAGTATTAGCAGGTAATGAAGTAAAATTTCGTGGAGATAGTCCTT
>CAZSTU010000086.1:0-7869 GCA_964609745.1 uncultured Halanaerobiaceae bacterium | reverse complement strand
AGGATTAAAGAAGTATTAGCAGGTAATGAAGTAAAATTTCGTGGAGATAGTCCTTTGTTGCAGGAGACCGTTATTGCTGTGGGTGTTCCATTAAATAAAGAACAAAATCAGGCTTTATTTTTATTATCACCTTTAGAAGGTCTGCAGGAAGTAGTATATAATATTCGTAATTTGACCATACAAATTACCCTTGGTGCTGTTTTCCTTTCATTATTGATTTCATATTTTATGACCAGAAATATTGTGAAACCGGTACAGAAGATTAAGAATAGGGCCCACCGTATGGCTGAAGGAGACTTATCAGTTAGGTTGAAAAAATTGCCCGGGGATGAAATAGGTGATCTGGGTAAAAGTTTTAATTACATGGCAGAGGCCCTGGTCGTGGATTTTAATTAAAAAATAACAATAATTTAAGTGAAGGAGGCAGTCAAGCTGTCTCCTTCTTTTATTTGCACAACAAAGCAAAAAAAGATATAATATAGCAAAATACTGAATTAAATTATCAGTCAGGAGTTATATTATGGATAAAAACAAAGATAATAAAATTTATGATGGGGAAATTGTAACTGAAAAAGGAATTAAAAAGTTGCTCAAACGAAAAACAGCTACAGAAGCAGTAAATAAGTTGAAAAATTTAATGAAAATTGAGAAATATAATCAGACCCCCTTTTTTCATAAACTTCTGGGTGAATATCTCGAAAAAGCAAATAAATACGGAGAAGCTGTCAGGGAATATGAAAGAGCGATAAGACTTGACCCTAAAGGACAGAATAATAACAGACAGAAGGGTTTTTCCTTTTATAAAAAGGGCGATTACTTAAGAGCACTTCCCTATTTAAAAGAGGAATTTAAGATTAATCCAGAAGATTATTATATTCGTTCAGTTCTCATTAAAATTTTCAAAAAACTAAAAAAAGAAAAAGATGGTATAAACTTTTTCCGGGAGATAATCAAAGATAACCCGGGATTTAATGAGCTCTGGGAAATTATTAAAAGACTATCACATGAAGATGGTATAATTGGGAATTGATTATAAATCATTCTGTACATAATAATAGAAGAGGTGTTGACATGCGGAATACAGTTGTTACTGTACTGGTGATTTTAATATCTATAGTTATTTTTGCGGGTTTATCCTCTGCTTCTGCCTCGGTTCCGATAGAAAAGATAACTGAAAAACAAAATTTTGATAATATAAGGGTTTTACTGAGTAAAAACTTAACTGAGGGAGGTTCAAGCCTTTCCAGAGATTTTGATCAGATTATACTGGAATTCCGTGGGGCTCATGAATTATATACCTATCAGAATGGAAAAAAAGAGTGATTGCAGAGATTGACGGACTTAGTGGTATAATACTGTCCTCTCTGGGTAATAGAATGGCTGTGTTTGTTAATAGAGAATTTGTAGGTTCAGCTGATGATAATCTGTATTTGAAGAAAGTTGCTGAAGAAAATGAAATAAAGATTTTAAATACTGAGAGAAATCACCTTAAAGATATTAGATTAAAATCTTTAACTGATCTATAATTTATATATATAGGAATTAAAGGGGGTATACTGAATTGCCAGCAGGCTGGGAATTGCTTCTTAACAGTATTGGTGGAGCAGTAGCAGGATATTTCACAAACTATTTTGCTATTAAAATGTTATTTAGAAGATACGGCCCCTTTGGTGGATATATCTTAAAAACCAGGGATGAATTTATTGATAATATCAGTCAATTGATGGAAAAAAGAATTATCAACCACAGGACAATTGAAGGTGAACTAACAGGGGAAGAATTTGAGAAAATTTTAAATAAAACTATTTTTGATATACTGGATAACTATCTATATGATTATATTGAAAATAAAAAATGGGGAGATATTCCGGGTATCGAAGATACAGCGGGAAATTTCCATGAATTTATGCAGGATAATATTGAATGCTACCTCTATGAGGGGATTGAGATTTTATCTGAGGAAATTGATATTAATGATCTTATGTCTGATAAACAGCTTGAAGTATTGAGTAATGAACTGCTGCAAATATCTTTAGATACTTTAAAAGAAAGCAACACCATTGGTCTTATGATAGAAGATATTGTGGAAAATCACGGGCAGGATTTTATGACCCCCAGATTGGAAGATGTTATTAAAGGGGAAATGACAGGGGCATTTGACGACTTTTCTAAAGAAGTTATAAATGAATACAGTGCTGATATTAGAGAGATTTTTAATGATGTATGGGATTATCTGGAATTAAATAAAGAATTTAAAATATTACTGGATAATTTAAATGATAAAAGTATTTATCAACTGGCAGGATTTGACAGTTCACGGGAACTGAGTCAAAAAATTGAGAACAGTTTAATTGACTTTCTGCTGACAGATGCAGGAAAGGAGTTTATAGATAAATTCTGGGGAAAATTAATTAATATTTTGGAAAACACTGATATTTCTCTTTTTACTCTATTTGATGACAGAGTTCAGACAAATCTTGAAATTTATCTAAAAAGAGAACTGCCGGATGTTATTGATAAAGGTCTGGTCTGGCTTTATCAACATAAAGAAGAAATTGAAGAATTAATTGAATCTTCTCTGGAAGATGTACTGGAAAGTGGACGGGGCGTAAGAAATATATTAAAAAGATTATTATATAATACATTTAAAGGCAGGGTAAAAGATGAACTGGCAGTTGTGGATAATCTGATCATAAGTCTCGAAACAGGAGAAGAAAAGAGAGAAGAATTAATAAATGAATTAACTGAAAAAATAATATATTTTTTCAAGAAAAAGAAAATAAGTGAAATAATAATGAATCTGGAGCAAAAAGGAATTATTAATGAAACTAAAGCTCCAGAGATAATTATAAATAAGCTAAAAGGTCTTAAAAATAATATGGATCTTTCTTTTTTTGAACAGTTTTTATCAGCAAGCCTGGCCCCCATCTTTGCCTATATTGAAGAGGAAAAATTAATTAAAGAATTTAAGATTACCCTGTTTGAAATCCTGTGGAATAATAATTTTTTTATTGATAATTTAGCAGAAATAATAAAGGATAAGTTGAATGATAATGGTATGGCCTCTCTCAACAATAAAAAGTTATATGGGTTTATATTACACATACTTGAAAACAAAAAGCAAAGGCTGACTGTCTGGCTGAAGGAGATATTATCCTTAGTATTGCAAAAAATTAATTATCCCCTGAATACAGAAGACGGGAATTCTTTAAAAGAAAAATTTTCAACACAGTTGGCAGATCTGGCAAAAGATAATTTAATCAGCAGTATAAATGAATTCCAAAATGAAGATATATCTTACAGACTGGATAAACTAAATAAAGAGGAATTAAGCAGTAGTTTATCAGAATTTTTACTGGAACTCCTTGATAATAATCTGGAAGAAATTTTGGGAGGGCGCATACAACAGACTGTATCGGATAGTCTGCACCAGTTAGATGACAAAAGTATACAGAGTTCAGTGGAAGATTTTATGGGTACAGAACTTCAGCCCATAACCTGGCTTGGAGCCGGTCTGGGCGGTATAGTGGGAATTTTGCTGTATATTTTAGTTGGAAATATTGACATAAATATAACCCCCCCAGTGGGTATGGGGCTATCTTCCTTTATCTATGGCTTTATTGGATTTTTGACAAATGTGATTGCCCTCAGGATGATTTTTAGACCATATAATAAAAAAGAATTTTTGGGAATTAATATTCCTTTTACACCGGGGGTTGTAGCAAAAAACAAACCCCGTTTTGCCTCTGCCATGGGTAATTTTGTGGACCAGGAATTACTGAATGCAAATACTGTATCTGATATATTTAAAGGCAAACGTGAAGAAATAGAAAATAATCTTAGAAAAGTAATTTCAGATAATGACTTTCAACTTGTCTATCAATTACTGAATGACAACACTAAATTATTTGCCCGCAGATTATTTGCCGGGGGTGTCTATTATATACATCACAGTGAAAGGGAAGTAGCTGAAAAGCTTGTTAGCCGTTTTGCTGATTTAAAATTGAGAGAATTTAATATCGAAGAGATTAAAGAAAACTTAACTGCTGATGAAAAATTGACTCAGGATATTATTAAATATTTTTCACAAAGATTGCAAAATAAACTATCAGAAGTAGATGATCTTGAAAAATTAATTAATGAATGGGAAGATAATATAAAAAAGGGGATAAGTATTTTAGCAGAGGAAAAATTAGGTGAGATGGCTGGCAGACTCAAAAAAGGTGATTTTAAAGAAGATATTAATTATTTTTCTCCACATTTAAATAAAATAAAGGATAAAAAACTGACTGATATTATGGGTAACAGGCAGAAAAATAAATTGCTTAACCTGACTGTCTATTTTGTTGAAAAGACACTAAATTCACCTGAATTTAAAACAAAATTACTGGATAATCTCGAAAATAATTTAATTTCTTCTCCCGGTTCAAAAAAGGGTATTGGCAGTGTTTTTCAGGGAAAATTATTTTCATATTTATTTGAAAACAGGGATAATCTGGTTTATCAAATATTAAAAACAGGTCTGGAATGGCTGCAGTCAGAAGGCAGAGAAGTTATTAAAAACGAAGTTGTGAGAATGGTAAACGGAGAGATTGAAGGAGGACTTTCACAGGCTATTTATCAGTTTACAGATACAGAAAAAACCATAAGAAAAGTTGTTGATGATCTTGTTGATAATAAAATACCCCCATATCTCAGCGAGCAGAGAGCAGAACTTGATGAAATATTATCAGATTTTCTGGACAGGTTGTCTAACAGTAATCCTGAAGAATTTGGATTATACTTAAACAGGGAGAGCATAGGTGATTTTATAGATCAGATATTGAATAATGAGGAAGTCATGGATACAGTTAATTCTTTTGTTTCTGACTTTGCAGATAGTATAATGGAGGTCAATATAGAAACACTTTTAAATATTTTATCAGCAAGCAGCCTGGAAGATATATATGATAAATATCATAAAGAAATAGATAGGATATTAAAATCTGTCGGTGAAAAATTAACAGATAATATGGATAAATTAAGGGAAACTACCTTTCCTTTTCTGGAAGATATGGGATTTATTCTTTTAAAAAATATTGTTTGTAGACTGCAGGAAAAAGATATAAAAGATGAACTGTTTCAACTGCTTGCATCCCTGCCGGAAAAAACTAAGGGAGGTAATCTTTTTAAAGGAAGTTTTGAAGCTTTTTTGGAAGATTTATTACATAATGCCGGTGATAAAAAATTAGAGGACTTTTTTGATATTGAGGACCTTGGTGAAAAGTTTACAGAAATATTATATTATCTTTTATATGATAAAGATCTAAGAAACCGTTTTCACCAGCTGCTTTCCAAAATAATTGGAGACATATCCGATAAATTACAGGAAATAGTTGCTGAAGATAGTAGAGAGTTTTTCTTGACGGTTATTCTGGGAAGCAGTCTGGATGGGCTGCAGGAACATTTTCAGCAGATAATCAATACTGTTGATTTTAAAAATATTACCGACAGGGAAATTGATGAAATGAATGCAGCAGAAATAGAAAAGCTTTTTCAGGGTTTTGCCGGCCATTATTTAACAAGACTTAAGTTATATGGATGGGTGGGTGGTATATTTGGACTTGCCGCCTATCTGCTGGGAAGTGTAATTTGACTTTAAAGTTATAAATCCTTATACTTAGAAACAAAGATAATAATATTGTCTTCGAGCCCTTTTGCCTTAAGCTGCGGTCTATGGCATCCGGGCCGATAGGGTCTGTGGGGAAACCTGCCGGCCTCCCGCTGAAAAGAAGACATTTTAACGGTGTCTTCTGGACACCGCTTTGTTTTTATACATGTTTTTATTTATTAGGCCGTATAGAGCTGATTAATATACAAAAGGGTAATAACAGTAATAGCAGGGGAGGAAATGCTAAATGGGTGAGTTTCTTGAGCTAAAAGATCCGGCTGTTTTCTGGGAAAATTATTCCGTTTATCTTGAAAATATTAAGAGAGGCAAAGAAGTTATTGATTTTAGTAAAGCTAAAAATAGAATTGTAGCAAAAGAGATTAAGGCAGATGAAGACCTCCCGCCTTTTAGTCGTTCTACTGTGGATGGTTTTGCTGTCAGGGCTAAAGATACAGCAGGTGCTTCCAGTTCACTACCCCAGTACTTTGAAGTTATTGGTGAGATTGAAATGGGTGATAAAAGTGAGTTTAAAATAGCTTCAGGAGAAGCAGTTCAGATTCCCACAGGAGGAATGTTGCCATCCGGTGCTGATGCAGTAGTAATGGTAGAATACAGTCAGCCTGTTGATGACAGTACGGTAGAAATTAGTCGACCGGTTGCAGTGGGAGAAAATGTAGTACTAAAGGGAGAGGATATTGCCTGTGGGGAGACTTTACTGGCCAAAGGACACAGGATCCGTCCCCGGGATATAGGAGCACTGGTCGGTCTGGGAATAACTGAATTAGAGGTTTTTTCTCAACCTGAAGTTGCGGTTATATCTACAGGAGATGAACTGGTCAATCCTAATGAAAAAATTAAGCAGGGAGAGATCAGGGATATTAATTCTTATTCCATTAGTTCAATAATTGAGGAGCTGGGTGCAAAACCCAGAATTATTGGTATTGTAGAGGATTCTCTTGCTAAATTAAAAATGGCCATAAAAGAAAATCTTGATGCTGACCTTATATTGATATCCGGAGGAAGTTCAGTTGGGGTCAAAGATTTGACTATTAAATTATTGAATGATCTGGGAGAACCAGGTGTTTTACTGCACGGTTTGAGTATAAAGCCTGGCAAACCGACCATTCAGGCGGTAGTGGATCATACTCCGGTGATGGGTATCCCCGGACACCCTGCTTCTGCCTGGACCATTACCAGAATTATGGTTATTCCCTTAATTAGAGTGCTGCAGGGAGAAATGGTCTGGGAAGAGGCTGAGAAAATGGAATGTAAATACCAAATTCAGGCTGAACTTAACAGAAATATTTCTTCTGACCGCGGGCGGGAAGAATACATACCTGTCAGGCTCTATGAAGACAGTGACGGTAGTTTGAAGGCTGAACCGATCACTGGTAAATCAAGTCTGATTACAACACTGGTTGAGGGAGAAGGACTGCTTAAGATTAAAAGATATGTAGAGGGTAAAAAGAAGGGTGAAACGGTAAAAATTAAATTAATAGATCAGTTATAGTAAATAGATTAGTTATAGTAAAAGGAGATATAAATTATGGATAAAAATATTTATCTTAATAAAGTTTCATTAAAAGAGGCAAAGAGAAATTATTTTAAATTATTTAAAAAATATCAACCGGTTACAGAAAAAGTAAAAACAGAATTGTCTAAAGGCAGAATTAGTGCGTCTGCTGTCTATGCCCGGCGCACTGCTCCCGGTTTTTATGCCTCTGCCATGGATGGAATTGCTGTCAGGGCAGAAGACACAGATGGGGCCAGTGAACGCAGGCCGGTACGACTGAAAGCAGGAAAAGAGGCAGTAGCTGTGGATACCGGTGATCCCATTCCGGAAGGATTTAATGCTGTGATTATGATCGAAGATGTAAATAAAATAAATGATGATATATATGAAATTGAAAAGGGAGCTACTCCCTGGCAGCATGTTAGAAATATCGGTGAAAGTGTAGTCAGTGGTGAAATGATTATTCCTTCCTGTCATGAGATAACTGAATATGATATTGGTGCTTTGCTGGAAGCCGGTATTTTGCATATTGAGGTATTTGAGAGACCTTCTGTAGGGATTATTCCCACAGGTAATGAGCTTATAACTCCTGAAAAAGAACCGATCCCGGGAGAAATTACAGAATTCAACTCCAGGATGCTGAAGGCTGCACTTCAGGACCTTGATGTGGAGGTGGAAGTCAGCAGCATTATTCCTGATAAACGTC
>CAZSTU010000085.1:0-9845 GCA_964609745.1 uncultured Halanaerobiaceae bacterium | reverse complement strand
TTCAACACATCCTTTTGAAGGGATTTAAAAGAGTACGGTATTATGGTTTACATGCCAAATGTAAAGCGAAAAAGATAGCTAAAAAACTAAAAGAATATTCGCTAAAGCAGTAGAGAAAGTTAAAGAAATATTTACCGGTAAAAAAGGGAACTCTCGTTTTGAAAAATACATAATAAGAATGGAAGAAATGACAGGTAAGTATCCCTTGATTTGTGAAAATTGTGGAGCAGAAATGACTTTATTAAGAATATATGTTCCTGAATATGGAGTGATCTATGACGAATTAGAAGAAACCAAGAATGGTAAATACGAATCAATCGAGTTTGAAGAAGAATTATCCCGCAAAGGAGGTGATGAGTTTTCAAAGTGTAAAAAGAAGGTAGTCCAGTTATCTTTTTGGTAATTAGGATATAATAAGAGTCGTGATTGTTGGAAGGTGGTAGTTGAACATTAATTTAATAAACATATTTATTTATAGAGGAGATCCAAATACAGTTGTATATAGAGCATTTGGGATCTTTTTCGGTATTGCCGGGGCACTGCTGGTTGTACTGGTATTATATCATGTGGGCTGCTGGCTGTTTGATAAAGTTAAAAGTTATTGGGAGAGTGAAAATGAAAGTTGAAACTGACAATACGTACAAATTTGAAAGGGGAAAAATATGAATATCAAAAAATGGATTACCGAAAAATATAAACTTTTTATAATATTAATTATTCCTGCTATAATTATATTAATTCCATTTGTTGTTAAATTTTTGTGGTCCTGGACTATTCCTGATTTGTTTCCTGGAGCCACTGAAGAAGGTTTAATAGCTGCTAATATTTCATGGTACACTGCGTTTAAATTATTCCTTCTGGCTGCCATTATAGGGGGAGCAAGTGGGTCTAATTAGTTATTGGTTAACATGCCATGGGAGAGGAAATACTGAAATGAAAAAGTAATTCTTAATTTTAAAGGTGAAAGAGTGAAAGGGTGGGAAAAAATGGTTCCAGGTTTGATTTTTATTTTTGGTTGTTTATCAATAGTATTATTTTTTGTACATGTTAATCAAAAGTGGGGACTGGTTTATACTGGATTAAAATATTTTGCTATTTTTTTAATTGCTGTATATATTATTAATTTAATTGCTGATATAATTACAGAAAAAAATAAAATGGATAAAAGAACAAAAACATATTATATTAATAAATTTAAGCAAAATAATTTAATTTTAAGTATAAATGTGAATTACTATTTTTAAAATAACACAACAGGTGGGAAAATAAATTAGAAAAAAGTTATACCGTTCCAAAAAAAAGATGATAGGATGCTGGGAGGAGTTTGTGGAGGAATTGCTGAATATTTTGTTATTGACTCTACTATTATCAGGCTTGTTTTTGTATTATTTTTTGCTGTAGGTGCAAGTTTTTTGGCCTACCTGGTGGGATGGATAATTATTCCGGAAAAACCGACTGACCTGGAACAGGAAAAAGAAAATAAAAATGAAGTAAGGGAAAAGACAAAGGATGATGGAGAAGTAGATAATCTTCGGGGGACTGATAGCAATAGTAGGGAAGAACAGACTGCTGCTGAAGAAGAACGGTAAGTTACTGAAAATAAACAGGATAAATCCAATTATTTTAAGACAAAAGGTAACTCTTAAACTATTTGGGGGCTACTGTTATTAATTATTGGAGGTATTTTTCTGGTTAATACCTGGTTTCCCTTTGTGTTTCTGAAAAAAATGTGGCCACTGTTAATTGTTTTTATTGGATTGATACTATTATTTAAAAAAGATAATAAATAAGCTTTTCGGAGAATTTGGAGCCTATGATTTCATAGGATTTTTGGACCTGAAAAAAAGGTTTCACCCCTTTTAACTCATTACTATAAACTCTTCTTTTCTTCTTACACATTAATTATATACGAACGAGGGTCATGAGGTTCAAAAGTTTAGGGAGTATATAATCAAGTTCTGTAAACATTTACTTGAAGAATGTAATGAAATTTGAATGTACGGTACGAGTGAGTGTTGTTTAAGAGAAGCTGAATATGTGAATGTTCATTAACTGTGGTTGAAAAACAGGCAATAACTTTCCCTAATTTTTGTTCAATAATATTTTACTTGATTCATCATTAATTGTAATTATTTTAGGTGTTGAAACTGTCAAGGGTTGGAGATAGCCAAGGCTTTAGCCCTTGCCCTTTACTGTTTCAATTAATCTAAATTATTATAATATCAATTGATGGATTGAATAAAAACTAGTCATTTTTAATTGTTATGCATTCTCCATTTGTAATGAACAGTCACAGTGGAAAACTATTATAAAATATAAAAGAACATATTATTAATCAAGAACCTGATGCCCTGGGAGCCAGTTGTATCGATATTTATCTGGTGGCATATGTTGCATAAAACCACAGGGGCGAAAGACAGAACTTAATTCAGTATGTTAAGGATAATGGGATTTCTGATAAAGAAAATTTAGCAAAAGCTATTTGGCAGGTCGTCCGTGATGACGGAGAATATTTAGAAGTATTAAATGATGATGGTACCATCAAAGATTGGGCTTTTTTGCAAAGTGATTAGGTAAAGAAGGTCAAAACCAGAAGCAATCGGCGGAAACTAATGAGTTAGAAGTTTTAAAAAAACGTATTGATACTGTGGATGATAAAAGCAAACAGGGTATTAATGATATTATAGATGAATTACATAATTTAACTGAAAAAGTTGAGCAGCAGAATCTAAATCTACAGAAACAACAGGAAGGAATTAAAGAATTATCAGAAGAATTAAAGCAAATGAAACATAAAAAAGATCTGTCACTATGGGAAAAAGCAAAAAATTATTTTACTCAAAATATGTAATATGAGCTTATTCTCTTTAGTTTATAATATAGAGGAATTTACAGAGAATATAAATAAAGAGTTTATACAAATTAAAAAGAGAGAGGAGGATTTATTATGAAATACAAAATCTTTTATTTAATTTTAATGATAATATTAATATGTACTGGAGTAATAATGTTTGGAAATCAAAAATCAATTAATGCTAAAAATGAAATTGAAAAGATAAAGCTTGAAGAATATTTTACAGTAGACGAATTAGAACGTGAAATGTTTGCAGATGAACTTTTAACTCAAATTACAATGCAACAATTACAACAAATTCGAGAAGATTTTTATAAAGATTATGGTGAATTGGAAGAAATAGAAAGAATTGGACCTTATGAATTTGAAGTTTATCTAGCTGAAGGAATTTTAGAAACCACTTTTGCTTTAAATGAGAAAAATGAAATTACATCATTGCTTTTTACTGCTGTTTCAAAAAGAATTGATGAACTTGAAGAATTAATAGCTGAATTTGATGGATTAGAAGGAGAAGTTAGTTTACTGGTAACTAAAAATGATGAGGAGATAGCAGCTATAAATAAAGATAAAAGCTTATCAGTGGCTTCTACTTTCAAAATCGCTGTATTAGCTGCTTTAAGTGAAAAAGTTGATAAAGGAGAAATAGAATGGGAGGATGTTACTTATCTAAATGAAGAACATAAAAGTCTTCCTTCGGGGGTTCTTCAAGATTGGCCCGAAGATATTTCTTTTACTTTAGAATCTTTAGCAGCAAAAATGATTTCATTAAGTGATAATACTGCTACTGATATATTAATTGATTATTTGGGAAGAGAAAATATAACTGAATATATCCCACAGGAGGATCCTCTTTTAACTACCAGGGAGATGTTTATTTTAAAAGCACCAGATAATGCTGATTTGTTGGATAAATATCGAGAAGCCTGTACTGAAGGCCGTTATAATATTTTAGAGGAAATAATAAAAGATAAAGAATTGCCTTCTGGTATAGAATATACCCACCAGGAAGTTAGAGCTTTAGATACAGGCTGGTATTTTACAGTTGAAGAACTGAAATCACTTATGAAAAAGGTTCATGATTTAGAAATTATGCAGATTAATTCTGGTGTTATTAATGATGAATACTGGAAAAAAATCTCTTATAAAGGGGGAAGTGACCTTGGCGTTTTAAATTATACTACTTTATTGGAAAGCGAATCCGGTCAGGAATATTTTATTAGTGGTACCTGGAATAAAGAAGGGAAAATAGATGAAAAAAAATTTGATAGATTGTATCGTAATTTAGGAAATATTATTCAGAAAAAGGATAATAATTGATAATAGAATTGAGGATGCCAGAAAATGAAACGAAAATATAAAATATCTATAATAATTTTTATAATAATCATAATATCTTTAGCCTGGTATTTAAAACCCTATACCCCAGGGAAGGAAGTAGAATATATTTTTGATAATAATGAAGTCAAGGTTAAGGAAAATAAATGGCTAACTTTCGAACCTGTTGACACAGAAACCAATACAGGTTTTATCTTTTATCCAGGAGCCCGAGTGAAACCTAAAGCATATGCTCCTTTAGCTCATGATATAGCAAAATCAGGATATAAGGTGATTATAGTTCCTATGCCCCTAAATCTGGCTGTATTGGGCGTTAATAGGGCAGAGAGAGTAATGAATCAATATGAAGAGATAACAGACTGGGTAATTGGTGGTCATTCATTGGGTGGAGCTATGGCTGCCAGATATACATACAATAATTATTCAAAGTTATCGGGTTTAATATTATTAGCTTCCTATCCTGCAGATAATAATGATTTGTCTGATAAAGATATAAAAGTTTTATCAATATATGGTGGTAATGATGGCATAACTTCTCTGAAAAAGATTGATAATTCAAGAGATAATCTACCTGATGACACAGAATATATAGAAATTAAAGGGGGTAACCACTCCCAGTTTGGCTGGTATGGTT
The DNA here is from genome assembly GCA_964609745.1 of uncultured Halanaerobiaceae bacterium. Classification (GTDB taxonomy): domain Bacteria; phylum Bacillota; class Halanaerobiia; order Halanaerobiales; family DATFIM01; genus CAZSTU01. Next base: position 5,022 of record CAZSTU010000085.1, on the reverse strand, counting down.
TTCAAGATGGAGATGATGAGGCTGGAATTAGCAGGGAAAAACAGCAATCTATAATAGTAGATGCTATTAAACAATTTTTAACAGATATTTAAATATAATTTAGTGAAGTTGATTTAATAGAGCTTAAATCAATGTTAAATAGAATTACAGGAATTACACGGGATAGGACCTACATATGCCGAGAACATCATTGAATATAGAGAGGAAAATGATGGTTTTGACAGTATTGAAGAGATAAAAGATGTAAGTGGTATTGGTCCGGCTACTTTTGAGGATATTAAGGATGATATTACTATTTGATTATTTGAAGAAATAAACACCTCATCCTTCTAATTTAAAGAATAGCTATTCTATGATACCCTAAAAATGGAGTTAAAAAACTAGAAATTACTTAACATATTGCTTACAATATACACTCGATACACTCGAAAAAAGTTGGAAAGTAATTCTGCCGGTATAAATTCCCTCACACAATTAAAAGGGGAATTATCTATGCCGGGTAAAAATTACAATGATGAAGAAAGAAAAACTATTTTTAAGGTAGAATAAACTTACAACTCTTCTCAAAATATCAGTATCAAAGAAGCCTGTAATAAAGTAGGAATAACTGACAGTACTTATTACAACTGGCGTAAGAGATTTAAAAACTATACTAAAAGTAATTCTTCTAATAACTCCTGTAATGATAAAAGAAAAAAACTGATATTGATCCTGAAATCGAACAGAAAGTAGTTAACTTAAAAGAGGATAAACCTTTTCTCGGGTTTAAAAAGATCAGCAAACAGATGGCCTACTCTTATGGAATTAAAATATCATCCCGGAAGATAAAACAAATTCTTGAAAAAAATGAACTTGCTGAAACCAACACTTCTAAACCTAAAAAGAAACAACATACCTTCCGTTTTGAACAGTTAAGCCGAAATGAAATGTGGATGATGGATCTAATACATTACAGTATCAAAAAAGAAGGTAAATTCTATCTAATCAGTATATTGGAGATTAAATATGGAAAGCTTTCCATATGATAACAGCAGGTTTATTATTGAAGGGAGTCTTACCGCTCATCCTACAGTACAATTTGTCAAAGATCTATTGAGCAAAAATTTCAACCATTACGGTAAACCAAAAGTAGTAAAATCAGATAGTGGCCCCCAATTTTGCAAACAGTTTCAAGAGTTTCTCAACTCCTGGCTGGTAAAACACCATGTCATCCCCTACTTTTCTCCCAGCTACAATGGAAAAGTAGAACGAAAAAATCAGGACTTAAATGATATTATTAAACAAATTGACGAAAACGAAAAAAGTATGGAAGAACTATTTACTATAATTGGTAATTCAATTTATGAGCACAATTACATTAGACCTCATCAAAGCCTGGAAGGGGTAACCCCCTATCAAAGCTATATGGGCTTTGAAGATAAGGTAAAAGCAAAAATGGAAGCTTTCAAAAAAAGAGAAAAAGCACGCAAAGGTTTCAAGACTAAAAATCAAATCATAATTTCTGGTAGCAAAAACAAAAAATATTCAAAAGTGGAAATTGTAGCTGCAAATTTAATTAATGATCCGAATTCTTTTATCGGATGTGTGAAGCAATTTATTGAAATTTAACTCTAAAAGGTCTTGACACAGTACACCTAATTTTATTTGTTTTTTTAATGTAAGGGAATATTTTATAAAACAAACGCTAATTTTTAAACTTTATGATAAAAAAAGATAAGCTAAAAAAGGTTCTTCTTTATTCTTTCCAATAAAGTTTACTGTTCCTTTCCCTAATCTTAGCAGTAAAGATTCACTATCTGTTTATAAGGTCATTCCACGATATATTATTTTCCAACCCAGTATGTCCGGTACTCTTCCAGAGCAGAAAATAATGCTTCAACATTTTCCAGTGGAGTCGGGGGATAAAGACCTACCGTCATCATCAGACCTCCTGCTGGTGAACCTAATTTCATGACTTCCTCTTTAATTAGGTTATGTACATCACCGGGAGAACCATTAGGTATAATTTTCTGGCGGTCAACATCTAAATTAATGCAGACTCTTCCCTTAACTTCCTGAGCAAGGTTATCAATCCCATTAACCAGATCCTGGGGATTAATGATACTGACACCTGATTCTATAATATCATCCATAATATCCATAATATAACCATCATGATGCATCATTACATGAACTCCCTGCTCCCGTGCCGGTAATAAAAGTCTTTGATAGGATGGTTTTAACCAGCGTTTAAAATGTTTAGGTCCTAACATACTTGCATCCTGAGTACCAAGGTCATCCTGCACAAAAAGCAAATCCAGTCCTGCCTTAATATATGGTTCAAAAACCTGTTCCCAGTAAGATGCAACCAGATCAGCTAATTGATCCAGTCTTGGATCCTCCCTGGCAACATCCATCATAAAATTATTATATCCCCGTAAATAATATAACCTCATAAAGAAAAATCCATGTGGTGTAGAAAACATTTTAAGATTGTCATTGTCTTCCATAAGTTTAAATTTTTTCTCTAATTCTTCCATATCAACTTCCGGCACCTCAGGAGCTGAATATTCATCTAATTTATCCCAGTCTTCCAGGGGATGACTAACAACCAGACCTTCTAATCCATCTAGATCATATTCCCATTTACAGCCCCATTTATCAACCTTTTCTAACTCTTCTTTAGAACGTTTTCCAGCATCAAAATCAATTTGATCTTTTTTAAAATTTGGAAATAAAATTGGATGTCTTAAACAAATTTCCTCAAGTTCTTCCCGTGCTTCCTGCCAGTAAGCTGCACTAATACTAACATTCTGCGGTATCCATTGATGGCCTTCTAAAGAAGCATTTTTTAAAAAATTTTCTCTATATGTCATAACCATACTTTGTTTTCCTCCTTAAAATTTTAAGCCAGAGAGATTTTGAACCAAAATTTAGATAAAACTGTCTGGGATGAGAAACCAGCTTAAATACTATCATCATAAGATTCTGCATTACAGATCTGATGCGGCGTCTTTGAACACCACCTCTTAAGGGCAAATCTGGTTTTTGTAGACTGAGCTGCCCCATAAACCCGAGGATATTATAAACCAACATTTCAATAACTAAAACCAGTTCATTTAGATTAAAGTCACCAGGTGAAATCACAGATTCAGGTATAGTTTAAACCTTCAGGATTGGGTAAAGGTATTGGTAATACCTCTGGCAAATCATTTTCATATTCATCCCGGGAATAATCATCAAAAAGAAAATGCAGTAATTTTTCTTTGTCCATACTTTCTAAGAAGATTTCTTTATCTATATCCAGCTGTTTTCTTTTTGCTTTTTCTTTAATAATTGGAATTATATCAGATATTAAATTATCCTGATTAATCACTTTATAAGTAGCATCATAATAAGATTCTTCAACCTGAACTCCCAATTTATCCAGATACTCAATTAATATTTTATCATAAAAGGGTACATCAATATTAATTTCCAAAAACTCTTTTTTATCTTTAAGATATTTGATTCCCTCTATTACAACCAGTCTTTCTCCCGCATATTCTATTATTTTATATTTATCTTCCTTTAATTGTCCTACAATATAAGCAACCATCCTCCCATTACTGGAAATAGTCAATACAGAATAATCAGGAGGATATGGTACATCACGAACTGGAGCCATAGCTTTTATTAATAAAGGAATTTCCCATCTTTTTCTTTCATAACGAATAGTTTCATTATGATAAATTTCAGTAATCTCAGCTATTTTATCCGGAACTTTATTTTTGTAATAATGAAAATCTAATTTATTATTATTTTTAAAATCTAAATTCTTATCAATTAAATATTCTTTTTTCCCAGCAGTAAAATCAGCACCCTGTCTGGTATAAAGTCCCCTGGCTCCTGATATTGTCAACAAACTAACCTTTTCTTGATATAAATTTTCAAATATTTTTTCCAGAATTTTGGTGGCAATTCGCTGCCCCCGGTAATCAGGATGAGTACAGACTGCTCCCATGCTGGCAAAACTGAGCTGATGACCATATATCTTTATTCTATTTTTTATAATTCCATTATGAGATACTATTTTACCTCCTTCATTTTCAGCAATATAAAGATTATCAACATTATCTTCACCAAATAAAAGTGGAAATTGTTGTCCCATTGACAGAGGTAAATCCGGAGCTCTAAATATTTTATTAACCAGATCTACAATATCTTCCAGGTCATTTTCTTTTGCTTTTCTTATTTTATACATGAATATCCACTCCTACTATGTAAAATTCTATAAATTTAAAATAATTCCTTTCACATTTATTTAAAATGTTTAGTTCTAAATACCAAGATATTTAATCCTGAATTATTCGAGCCTTAATCATCAACATTTACTTAATCCAATCAATGTTTTGATTCAATGTGTTTTTCCACCTATGAGGTGAAAAAATTAATTAAATTTTTTTCTCTTACAATGTAGAAAAGAAAGTCCTCATCCTTTATAATAATAGTATCCACCAATAAAATAAAGGAGGGCTTCCTATATGGGTACTATATCGAAAACCAGGATGATTTTCAAGTCTAGAATCAAATTAAATTATGCTGATAGAAATTTAACTTCAGATACAGGTATGGTCTTTATATAAATTTTGATGAAAAAATAGGTTTTAGCAAAGAAATTCGTAACTCAGTTGATATTAAAGATGATGTTGACCACAGAAAACATGAAAATGAGGATGTAATTCTCCAAAAAATTTATCTTCATTTTCCAACTTACCCAGCCCCGGCTCTTGGGGCACTTTCACCCTCCCATCTTTAACTTTTGATCCAATTTTATATTCCATGAAATTGTAAATATTAGGAGTAAGGGAAGCAAAATGTAACATGGGGTAGGCTTCTTCCCCTGAATTTGGGCTATGAGGAGCAATTTTAATCCCAACTTTTTCTGCCATTTTGGCAACCTGAAGACAGCGAACCAATCCTTCATTATCGATTAGATCTGGTTGAATCCATTAGCATTGCATTAAATTTAAATAAAAAAGTCAAATTGATCTATTAAAAGCT
>CAZSTU010000084.1:2507-9857 GCA_964609745.1 uncultured Halanaerobiaceae bacterium | reverse complement strand
CACTGGCCAGATAGTCTCTCTCAAGTAATACCACATCTTTTACACCACGACTGGAAAGATTATAGGCAATTGAACAGCCAATAACACCCCCCCCGATAATAACTACATCTGCTTTATCCTTTATCATCAACTTCACCTGCCAGTTCAGACAGTTTTATCCCTGATAGGGGAGGACGATTTGTGGGCATTTTGATATCTTCAATTTTTTTATCGGTAAGACGGGCTATTTCCCGGGCTGCAAGTGTCAAACAGGTGCTTCCCCTGCAGGGCCCCATGCCCAGTCTCGAAATTCTTTTAATCTCATCCAGGGTTGTAAAACCTTCTTTTATCATCTGCCGTAGCTCCCCGAGTGTAATATCCTCACAGCGGCAGATAATTGTACTGTCATCCATTATTATCACCCACTTTTATATGTCTTACTTCCATTAAAAACTCAGCCGGGAGAAGCAGCCAGATAATTGGTGTTTTATCCAGGCTTTCACTATTTTGAACTTTTTCTACCCTTCCCCGACAGACTTCTTCTCCAGCTCTATTAAGCGCTGTTACTTTTTGCCCTTCTTCGGGAAGAGGCAAAAATTCAAAAGGCAATCTCAATAAACCCTCATTTTTACTCCCATAGGTATAATCTACCACAAAAATTGCCAGACCGGGACAGCTGGCTATACAATTACCACAACCGGTGCATTTATCAAAATCCAGTACAGGAATATCATTAATATCATCAAATTCAGCAAAAGCCCCCACCGGACAGCTGTGATAACAAGGATCACAGGGAATTTCTTTAAAACATTCTACTATAGCAACCGGCCCCTGTTCAAGTCTTTTTTTATCGGGAACTTTCTGTTCAACTTCCTCTGATGTGGGAATACCTGTTTTTTCCAGCATTTTGATCCCCCCTGCTTCTGGCCAGACCGTCCCTGATCACCCTGCCAACAGGACCGCGGCGCAGGTCATAAAGCTTTTTTCTAACTTTTTCTCTCTTCTTTTTACATTCATTCGGAGATAAACCCATCTCTATTAATGCTGAAAGAGAAGCCAGTTCGCCTTCAAGCATGGCGGCAGTGGCTTCTTCAATTCCAGCCACATCTCCTGCTACGTAAAATTTATTATTGCTTGTTTTTAAATTATTATCCCTGACAGCAACATCCCCACCCAGTTCAGGCACATAGGCCATCTCACATCCAGCCTGAATTAGTATATCAGCCAGAGGTCTAAGCCCAACAGCCAGACATATGGTGTCAACATCCAGTTTTTTTTCTGTTCCAGGTATATACTGCCAGTCTTCATCAAGTTCACAAATAACCGCGCCTTCAACTTTCTCCCTGCCCAGAGCTTTTTTAATACTATAGCCTGTGTAAATTGGTACACCCGCTCTCCGTATTTTAGAAGCATGGACAAGATAACCACCTATACGGGGAGCAGCTTCAACCACAGCTGAGACTTCTACTCCCGCCTGCAGTAGTTGATAGGACACAATAAGACCAATATTACCCGCTCCTATCATTAAAACCTCTTCTCCCGGTAAAACCCCATAAACATTCATTAAAGTTTGGACAGCTCCTGCCCCATAAACACCGGGTAAATCATTATTGGGAAAAGGCAGCATCTTTTCGGCAGCTCCTGTGGCCACGATAATTTTTTTGGCCTTAATTTTCTTGAATTCACCCTGATGGGTGGCAGTTAATATTTCATCCTCATAATAACCCTGAGCGGTTGCTTCAAGCATTATATCTATATTCTTATTTTTTATCACTCCTGTCCGGAGTTCATCAGCAATATCTATTCCTCTTGTGCCGGCGTGCTCTCGATGTGAGCCAAAAAACATATGGGTCTGTTTGACCAACTGCCCCCCCAGCATATCATCCCGCTCCAGCAAACAAACATTAGCTCCTGCATCTGCGGCAGTCAGAGATGCGGTTAAACCGGCCGGACCACCACCAACTACCAGAATATCAGGATAAATCACTGAGATCACCTTTCCCCTCCTGTTCCCTAACAACCATACCTTCTTTTGCTCTGGTAACACAGGTTCTTACATTGGGTACACCATTAACTTCCATAAGACATGATGAACAATTTCCTATAGCACAAAAAAGTCCTCTAGCCCTTTTGTTTTCAGGACTTTCACGTAGTTTTTTTATACCCGCTGCATGAAGAGCAGCAGCAATAGTTTCACCCTCATATGCTTCTATCTTTTGACCATTATAAGTAAATGTTATTTTGAAACTTCTGTCAAAATCAAGGATGGGATGTTTTTTGATGCGTTTCATCCAGACCCTCCTCTATAAATTAAAGAATAAATAAAACAGGGTAAGTGGGTCACCCAATTTTTCTCTAAATATAATATTCGTCTAAAATATGAAAAATCCTGCCTTAAATCATTCAATTTTTTAAATTTTATTAAGATTAAATGAAAGACAAGCGGAGGGGACACCCCCTCCAAATAATCATCACTACTCATTTTCCAGGGGCTTTATAGCTGTTTCAAATTCTTTTACAACTTCAGGATCAGGATCATCACCAAAATAACTGATAAGATAAATTACAAGAGCTGAAAGGAAAAAAGCCGGTATTATCTCATAAAGTCCGGTAAATGCCAGAAAATTTTTCCAGATAACCACTACCACTCCTCCTGTGACTATCCCGGCAATAGCTGCGTTTTTGCTTGTTTTTTTCCAGAAAAGAGAAAAAAGAATTGTCGGTCCAAAAGCAGCCCCCAGACCAGCCCAGGCATATGAGACAATATCCAGAATGGATCCTCCGGAAAGTGCCAGTATTAATGCAATAATTGTAATTATAATCACTGCAATTCTTCCAAACCACAGCAGCTCAGTTTCACCTGCATCAGGCTTAATAAATCCTTTATAAAAATCTTCAGCCAGTGCACTGGAAGAAACAAGCAGCTGGGAGTCGATAGTGCTCATAATAGCTGCCAGTATGGCGGCTAAAAATACACCCGCTATCCAGGGATTAAAAATACGTTGCAGCATAACAATAAATACCGTTTCCGGATTGCTAAGTGGTTCCTGTACAGCTATAATTCCACTTATCCCGACAAACACTGCTCCTATTAAACTAACAACGACCCATGTCACACCAACAAATTGAGAAATCGGTAATCTCTTTGCTTTTTTAATCCCCATAAACCTGACCAGTATGTGAGGCATACCAAAATATCCAAGGCCCCACCCCAGTAGAGAAATTAAACTGACAAAAGACATATTTTCAGGTGCAGACTCCCAAAAAATTTCTCTGGCTGCATCATATTCCACTATCTTACCAGCATGCAATAAATCAGGATTTATATAGCCCAGTTGATTCCAGAGTCCGGAAAACCCCCCCGAATTTATTATTATATATAGAGGGGCAACAACCAGAGCAGTAACCATCAGTGATCCCTGCAGAAAGTCAGTCCAGCTTACTGCCAGAAAACCTCCCAGAAAGGTATAAAGCCCAACAACTGCTACTGCAAGATATATAGCCAGTTGATAATCAAGCCCCAGGACATTTTCAAATAAAACTCCTCCCGCTACCAATCCTGAAGAAACATAAATCGTAAAAAATGTCAGAATTACCAGGGCTGATATTATTCTCAATACTCGACTTTTATCTTTAAATCTATTTTCCAGATAATCAGCTATAGTTATGGCTTCAACAACTTCAGTATAACGACGGAGCCTTGTAGCCGTAAACTGCCAGTTAAGATAGGTGCCAATAGCCAATCCAATACCTATCCACATAGCATTAAAGCCTCCTGCAAAAACAGCACCGGGCAGCCCCATCAAAAGCCATCCACTCATATCACTTGCCTGTGCACTTAGTGCAGTAACATATGGATTAAGATTACGACCTCCCAGAAAATAATCTGCAATATTCTCATTTTTCCGGTAATAATAATATCCAATGAAAAGCATTCCCGCAATATAAATAATAAAGGTGATTAATATGGGATCCATCATCTATCATCACCTCTGCTTTTTAAAAACCTAATTAAAGAAAGTATTACTATCAACAGATTAGGAACTAAAAGCCAAAACCAGGTATAAATAGGTAAACTATACTCCATTCTCACTACTCTCCTTTCTTTTTTGTATACTAATGCTTTTTTAGGCCTTTCTTTTATACCCACGTATCACCCCTTTCATCTTTTAAATACCCTCCAATTTTTTTAGTTTACTTGAACTGATATCACGATAGCTTATCTCAAAATTATAATTACTTAAATCTGCTTTAAGTACTGTCTTATAATCTCCTTTTTTCCAGGAAATTTTTATCTCATTGGCATTTTCTACATTATGTATCTTATAATCACCTTCAAAGGCAGGGTATTTATTGCGAAATTCCATTAATCTAATAAGCCGTTTTACAACAGGTCTTGTAACTTCCTGCTCTAATTCATTTATTGAATAATAATGGCGGTTAATATTTCTGCCAATATTAGTTTTTTCAACTAAATCTGTATCATTTTTTCCGGCCAGAAGACCAACATAATATACCTGGGGAATACCCGGAGCAAAAAACTGCAAGGCCCGGGCCAGTAGATAGGCCTCATCGTTGTTGCCCAGAGCAGAATAATAAGTGCAGTTTATCTGGTAAATATCAAGGTTGCCATACTCAGCAGAATTATAAATCCGTTTGACATTTGAACCTCGTTCATAAAGATAATCTTTTGTTTGCTCTATTTCTTCATCTTTTAATAAATCTTTTACATCAACGACCCCAATACCATCATGTGTATCAAGTGTAGTAAACTGTTTATCAGGACATATTTTTAACCAGTTAATTAACCGCTCATTTCTTCCACTATAAAGAGAATAAAGCATTATCATCGGTAAAGCAAAATCATATACCCAGTATCCCCTTTCGGCCAGTTTTAATTGAATCTGATAATGTTCATGTATTTCAGGAAGAATCTCCACATCATATGGCTTTAAAATAGATTCAGCATAATCAAGTAGTTCCCAGACATCAGGCTCTATAAAAAAACAACTGCTCCCCGGTTTTTTTATAGCATAGGCAAAGGCATCAAGCCTGATCAAAGATGCTCCTCTCTCTGCCAGTTTAATAAGAGTCTCTTCAATGAATTTTTTAACACCCTCTGAATTCACATTTAAATCAACCTGTTCCTCATCAAATGTACACCATATTTTCTCCTGTGAACCATCAGCAAATTCAACTTCTATATAAGGGGCTCTCGGTTTTCTTTTATATATCCTATCAATATCCTCCTGTGCTGGTTCACCCCCGGGCCAGAAATCCTTATAACGAATAAAATAATCGGAATAGGGAGAATCATCTTTTTTCTCTAAAAAATCCTGGAAAAATTTAGATTGTCTGGAAATATGATTTATCATAAAATCAAACATTAACTCAAAATTTTTATTTATTTTTTCTATGTCTTCCCAGCTTCCGAACTGATCATCAACCCTGTCATAGGCAATTGGAGCAAAACCCCGGTCTGCCGAATAGGGATAAAAAGGCAAAATATGTACAGACCCTATTGCTTCTGCAAAATGTTCCAATAATATGTTATTAAGTTCCATTAAATTTTTTCCCAGACTATCAGCATAGGTGATTAACATAATTTCATTTTTGATACTCATATTCACCCACTCCTTTTGAAATTCTAAATTTCATTAATTGCTTTAATTAAATTATTTAGGTGGTCAGACATCACCTGTGCTGCTCTTTCAGCATCTCTCTCCTTTAATGTTTTTAAAATCTTTCGGTGTTCATCACATAATTCCTTGCGTTTTTTGGGATCCAGAAAATGCTTTTGTTCAAGTTCAATTAAAAGTTCTATTTGAGCTTCTAGTAGATCATACAGGGCAAAATTGTGAGTAGCACGGGCTATAGCCAGATGAAACTCCAGATCAAGATCTGATTCCCTGTAGGTTTTTTCATCAGCATTCTCCAGAGCATTATTTATTTTTTCAACTCTTTCAATATCTTCCATGGTAGCCTCATAAACTGCCTTTTTTATAATTTGAGTTTCAATCATTTCTCTAGCCTCTGCAATATCAAGAAGTGCAGCCTTTTCCATGTTGATAAAGTTAGCCTTTGATTGATAAATATTTTGTTGATTATAATCTCTTAAATAGCGACCTCCTCCCCGTCTGCTTTCCACAAGCCCCCTTGCTTCCAGCACGCGAAAAGCTTCCCGTAAAACACCACGACTTATATTCAACTTTTTGGCCAGCTCTCTTTCAGGGGGAAATTTATCACCAGGACTTATATCTCCCTCTATTATAAGCTTTTTAATTTGTTTAATTACTTCTTCATAAAGACGTGAAGTTTTTACCGGTTTAAATTCCATATAATCAACCTTCCTTTTCAACTCCTTTATTCTCCTGAAAATAAACTTTACTGTATTTTGATTTTGTCAGAGAGATAAGTAGACTAAAGTGATTATGTCTGGAAAATATTTTTAGATCAAAATCAAGATCTTTTTTCTGCATTAAACCAGCCAGAAACTCAGCCTGAATGGGATAAACAGTTCTGTCTTTGCCCCCCTGCCAGATTATAGTATAAGGAGCTTTATCTTCAAGGTGATTTGTCGGCTGAGCCTCCTGCCAGTATTCTTCTGGAACAAAATTTTTTATTATTTCATGTCCCTCACTGTACCCGGGGGAAAATTTATAAACTCCGGACAAAAGAACCAATTTTTTAATGTTATCTGGATTTAGATCATAATATTTCTGCCATTTTGAAGAAAATCCCACCATTGCTGCCAGATGAGCGCCTGCAGAATGACCACTCAATATAATTTGCCCAGGTATTACTCCATAACTGCTTATATTATCTTCCACCCACTTTACTGCCAGAGCAGCGTCTTTAACTTGTATCGGATACTTATAATCTGGGGCAAGACGATAATTGGGTATAACAACCATAAGCCCCTGCCGGGCCAGACTTCTTCCTACAAAACTAAAAACATCCTTGTTGTTACTATCCCATCCCCCACCATGAAAAAAGACTACTACCGGCATGTTTTTATCCGGTGAATGGGGATGATAAATATCCAGTTTTAAACGCTCCTGTTCGCCAAATTGAATATCTTTTCTTTCTTTTATCCCGGGAGGAGAAATAATATTATAAAAACCTGCCAGATAAAATGGCCCAAGCATAAAACGTGCTGCAAAGAAACCAACAGCACTCACTGTTAACCAGAAATACAACCTCATATCATCACCTCATTGTATATCTAATCCTCAAGCACATGCTCCAGTCCCTGGGTAAATAAAGCCAGAACATGATCATCGTTTAGAGAATAGTATACAGAACGGCCTTCCTTTCTGTATTTAACTAGCTTCATATTACGAAGCACACGCAGTTGATGTGATACTGCTG
>CAZSTU010000084.1:0-2407 GCA_964609745.1 uncultured Halanaerobiaceae bacterium | reverse complement strand
CTGTATTTAACTAGCTTCATATTACGAAGCACACGCAGTTGATGTGATACTGCTGAAGGGCTCATGCCAAGTATCTCGGTTATATCACATACACAAAGTTCGCGCTGTCTTAAACTATAAATTATTTTAATTCTGGTGGGATTGGCCATTGTTTTAAATAAATCTGCCAGTTGATTTACTGTCTCATCATCAAGTTGTTTGCTTTTTAATATTTCAACTATCTTTTCATTGGGATTAAAAACCTCACATATTTCACATTTTCTATCATTTTCTTCCACCATGTAAAGCTCCTCTCCTTCCCCCTTTCTACTTCTAGTTTAAAGCAGAAAGATTTTCCCTGACCTGACTTAAAGCTTCAGACCATATTCCTTCCTCTTTTAAACAATCAAGTCCGGCCTTTATTCTTGCCATGGTCTTAGTTTTATCGAGGGAAACATCATCTCCGGCCAGATTGCGCAGGTACTGCTCACTATCCGGCCAGTCCCGACAGAAGTATCCTAAATCCTGTAGAGCACTAATAAAAATAGTAAAATATCTGCTGTTATAGTTAAAACTTTCCCGCTGACAGTACCAGCGAAAAAATGCAAATAATTCCTCCTGCCCCTTATTATTTTCGTTTTTTAAGATATATATCCTTGCCCTGCGGGCCATTGCCTGAGGTTCATTTTCGGGAAACTTATCAGCAAATTCCTGCCAGTATGACAGAGCTTTATTATAATCTCCGTTAACCCGGGCTTTAAATGCCTTTTCTGCTAATTCTTTTTTTTCGCCTTCAAGATCATTAACATCATCCAAAATTTTTTCATTATCTGATTTATTATTAATCTGTTTTTTATGCTGTTTTTTATTCTTTTTAAATAAATTTTTAATTGAGTCCCATAAGCTCATCATTTTACCTCCTGTTTCACTTCTTCTTCAAGTTCACATAATATATTGTACAGTTTTTCTTCCTCATCTGTGGCCATAACCCTGCTGTTTTTTTGAGATCGTTCTTTACTATTTATGAGGCCTAAATTCACCTTAAAACCCAGATCCAAAAAAGCATCTTTTACCCACTCATCCCCTGATACAAGAGAATCATAACTTATAATAATACTTTTTTCTATATTTTCATAACCGGCAATCAGGGCATTATTATTCTCAACCCAGTCTGGTTTAAACCTGGAAATACCTCGTCTAAAAAGGCTGGCCTTTACCTCAGAAGGATGCCGATAAACAAAAACACACCTTAAATTGCGAGCAATATGACGATAAAAAAACAATGCACCGATCCTGACCAGCTTCAAACCTCCAGGTCCATCACAACTGTTCAACCTCTCAACTATCTGGTTCATATCTTTTGTATTTTCAATTGTCATGGCCTCTTTTAAAAGATTGCGTGAAAGTTTTTTGCTTTTTTCCAATTCATAATATCCTGCTCTATTATATTCATCTCCCTCAAAATCAGAGGGGAATTCAACACCTGCTGATTCCAGAAGTTGGCAGACAAGAGATGTACCACTCCTGGGATGGCCTGCCACAATAACTCCATTTTTTAATACTCTGGCTTTTACATCTTCTTTTTCATTCGACATATATTTTACCTCCACTCATATAGTTATATTTATTATAACAGATATTTAAATATAAACAAACAACTCCCATTTCATTAATTAATCCAGTCAGGATGAATGTCCTGATTTAGATCATCAGTGATCTGTTCTACCTCCCTGGACTTAACATCCATTACATGTATTTCAGCATAATCGGTTCTTTGATAACGATTATCATATCTTATAAAAGTTATATAACTCCCATCATTTGACCAGGCAGGAAACCCATCATATATTTTATTTTCTGTAAGTCTTCTAATATTTTCTCCATCTTCATCCATTAAATATAATTCTTTATTTTCATTCTTATAGGAGGTAAATACTACTGTTTTCCCATCAGGCGACCAGTCAGCATATCCTCCATCATAATGCAGATTTGAGGTTAAAGCTTCCCGATTTTCTCCCTCATCGTTCATAATATAAACATCTGCATTTAACCCTTCATTGGAACGATAAATTATTTTATCTCCATCTGGAGACCAGCTAGGATACTCATTATGAACTTTTCTTTCGGCTTCGGTAAGTTTTTTTAAATTACTTCCATCAATATCTATCACATAAATATCTTTTCTTTCATTTTCCCAGGCAGTAAAGGCTATTTTCTGACCATCAGGTGAGAAAGCAGGATAATCACATACTGCTTTCATTTCTGTAACCTGTCTTAGATTATTGCCGTCACTGTTCATAATGTGAACTTCTTTATGACCGCTGCGATTAGAGATAAAAGCTATTTTGTCATTATCATGTGCCCAGTTAGGCTGTTGATCTTCATGAAAATTATCTGTTAAAGCTACTTGATCACCGCTGCTTATCTC
>CAZSTU010000083.1:0-9887 GCA_964609745.1 uncultured Halanaerobiaceae bacterium | reverse complement strand
GGTTCTGCTGGTGATGAAGACTTTGAAGAAAAATTATCCTGGTTAAGGCAAATATTAGAGTGGCAGCAGGACCTTCAGGAGCCTCATGAATTTATGGAAAACTTAAAAATTGATCTTTTTGAAGATGAAGTTCTTGTATTTACACCAAAGGGAGATGTCATTTCCCTACCACAGGAAGGCACACCGGTTGATTTTGCCTACCATATTCACACAGAAGTAGGACATAATTGTGTTGGAGCTAAGGTTAACGGCAAAATAGTACCTTTAGAATATAAACTTGAAAATGGTGATATTGTTGAGATTTTAACTTCTAAGAATACAGGACCAACAAGAGATTGGCTGGAATTTGTTAAAACTTCAAAGGCCAGAAGCAAAATAAAACGCTGGTTTAAAAAACAGCGTAGAGGAGAAATTATAAGTCGTGGTAAGGATAGATTAGAAAATGAATTCAATAAAAGAAACATCGAATTAAAAGAAAAGGAAAAAGAATTAAAAAGAATTGCTGAAGAAATGGGTAAAAACAGCATAAAAAGTTTATATGAGGCAATAGGATATAGTAAAATTAATCCACGACAGGTTATAAATAAATTAAGTATAGTGGAAGAAGAAGAAAAAGAAGAATTACAAAAAATTAAAAAGGAGCCTTCCCGCAAAAATACCGGTAAAGGGATTCAGGTAAAAGGCATGGATGACATACTTGTCAGACTTGCACAGTGTTGTAACCCTGTCCCCGGCGATGATATTGTGGGGTATATTACTAGGGGTAGGGGAGTATCAATACACCGCAGGGATTGTCCTAATTTAAAAGGTTTAAAAGAAAACAATGGTGATGACCGTTTTATATCGGTTAACTGGAAACATAATCGCGGTCAGTCATATCAGGTTGACTTAAAAATAGATGCAGTAAATCGCAAAGGACTGGTCAATGATATTACCTCCTTAATTAAAGATGAACAAATTAATCTTCTTTCAGTAATGGCTAAAACTGACAAATACAATAGGGCTGATATTAATATGTCTGTTGAGCTAAGCAGCCTTGAGCACATGGAAGACCTAATGAACAAAATAGAACAAATAGAAGGGGTTCTAAAAGTCGATAGAGCCAAACCATCTTAATAATCATATTCACAGGAGGCAATAATATGAGAGCATTGATTCAGAGAGTTAGTGAATCCAGAGTTAAAGTTGATGATAATATAACAGGAGAAATTAATAGCGGCCTACTTGTCTTTTTGGGAATAGGTAAAGAAGATGGCAGAAAAGAGGCTGAATTTCTGGCAGAAAAAATTATAAATCTACGTGTATTTCCTGATAATAATGACAAAATGAATTTATCTGCTATAGATGAAAATAAAGAATTACTTATTGTCTCACAATTTACTCTTTATGGTGACTGCAGTCAGGGAAGACGTCCCAGTTTTTTTGAAGCAGCCTCTCCAGAAAAAGCTGAAGAACTATATCATTATTTTGTTGATATTTTAGAAGAATCAGATTTAAGAATTGAAACAGGTCGTTTTAAAGAAATGATGGATGTAGAGTTAATCAATGACGGACCAGTTACTTTTTATCTAGATACAGAAAAATTACAGGAGTGATATCATGTTAATTGAAAGGGTGTTCATATCCCGTAATTCAACAAATTGCTATATTGTTGGAGACAAAAATAATAATGCAGCAATTATCGACCCCGGAGCACAGGCAGAAAAAATATATGATAAATGCAATGAATTGCAGGTAAATATTAATATAATAATAAATACACACTGTCACTTTGATCATATAGGAGGAAATGAGTTTTTAAAGAAAAAAACTGGTGCTGAAATTATAGTTCACTATAAAGAAAGGGATTTTTTAACTGACCCAGATAAAAATTTATCCAGTTTAATGGGTATTGAAATTAAAAGTCCTCCTGCTGATAAAACAGTACAGGATAAAGATAAAATAAAAATAGGATCTAATGAATTTGAAGTTATTCACACTCCAGGTCACAGTCCTGGAGGTATAAGCCTATATAATAAAAATGAAAATTTATTATTTAGTGGAGATACCATTTTTCAAATGGGTATAGGAAGAGCAGATTTTCCCAGTTCTGATCGCAAAACATTGATCAAAACAATTTCCAATAAATTACTTACTTTACCCGATAACACTGTTGTCTATCCCGGACATGGTGGTGATACAACTATAGGTGAATTTAAGAAAATATGGCAGAGGATCAAGTCTTGACAACAACTATATCTTCGGATAAAATTAGTACTAAATGTCTATGAAATCTTTAAAGCTTGTTTGTTAAAAATTTATGTTAATTAAAGGGGTGTTATATTTTGTTTGAAAAATTACGTGAACACAGTAAAATTATTGTTTATATTGCTGCCATTGCAATGGTAGCTACTGGCGCCTTTATGGGTTTTGGTGCTTACATGAATAAAGGAAATACTAACACGGGAAGTAATCAACCTAATATTGCATCTGTTAATGGTGAGTCTATAGACCAGCAGGAATTTCTTAATACCTTACAAAATCAGGCTTCTCAACAACCTCAGGCAAGCAGAAATAGAGTTTTAGAATTTCGTCTTAACGTTTTGAATTCCATGATTGAAAGAGAAATAATATTACAGGAAGCTGAAAAAATGAATATTAATGCAGAAATAACAAATGAAGAATTGGAAGAAACTATTGATATGATACTCGAACAAAATGACATGAGTGAAGAGGAACTTAAAAGTAATTTAGAGGAACAGGGTTATAATATGGAACAATTTAGAGAAGATATTCGAATGAGTTTATTAAATGAAGAAAAGATCCAGAAAACTGTTGAAGAAATTCAAGGTGATGTATCTGTTAGTGATGAAGAAATTAAAGAAGAATATGAAGAGCAAAATGACGGAGAAGAAGCCGCTGGGGATGATTTTGAAGAAAAAAAAGATGAAATTAAAAAGCAAGTAGAACAGGAAAAGAAAAATGAAGTATTTACTCAATGGATGGAAGAAAAAAGAGATAAATCTGAAATTGAAATAAATGATCCAAGTTTAGAAGGTATAAAAGCACTACAGGAAGAAGACTATGATCGGGCCATTGCTAGATTTAGAGAAGTCAAAGAAAACAGTGAAACAACCTCAGCCAGTATTTACATGCATCTGGCAGAAGCCCTTCATGGCAAAGGTGAAAATGATAAAGCCCTGGAAACATATGAAGAAGCAGTTGAAGAATATCCGGATGATTTTAATTTGCAGATAAGTTTTGCCAAGTATTATCTTGAAAATGACAATAATGAAGAAGCTCTATCACAATATGATAAAGCTTCAGAACTGGTAAACCCAAATGATTATATGGGATATTATCAAATTTATCAGGGATATCAACAGCTTGGAGAGCAAGAAAAAGCTGAAGAAGCAATGAACAAAGTAATTGAAATACAACAGGATATGTCAGAAGAAAAACAACCTGCTCCTGAAAATGAGACACAGGATACAGAAGAATTAAATGATCAGGAAACAGAAGAAATAGAAGATCCCCTAGAACCGGAAGATGATGATGAAGAACTTCCTGTAAATAATTAATGTATAGAGGTGATTTCTTATGTCTATAAATGCACCGCGGGGGACTAAAGATGTTCTCCCCCCCGCTTCTGCAAAATGGAAATATATTATAAATAAAGCACACAACATTTTTTCAAATCATAATTACCGGGAAATTAAAACACCGATATTTGAATATACTAATCTTTTTCAAAGAGGAATAGGAGAAGCAACAGACATTGTTAAAAAAGAAATGTATACTTTCACCGATAAAGGTGAAAGAAGCCTGACCTTAAGACCAAAAGGTACTGCGTCAGTGATGAGGGCTTTTATGGAACACAAAATTTATGGTAGGGCACAGCCCACCAAATATTATTATATTGGCCCTATGTTTCGTTATGAAAGGCCGCAAGCAGGGCGATATCGCCAACATCATCAAATTGGTGCAGAAGTGCTAGGAAGTAATGATCCGGCAGTTGATGCAGAATTAATATCAATGGGATTAAATTTTTTGGCTTCATTAAATTTAACAGATGTAGAAGTATATATAAATAGTATAGGATGCCCGGACTGTCGTAATAATTATCTTAATGAATTAAAAGATTATCTAATAGATTATAAAGATGAGTTATGTGATGACTGTCAGAGAAGACTTGATAAAAATCCCCTGAGAATACTTGATTGCAAAAATGATAGTTGTTCCAGGATTGTCAAGGATGCTCCCCAAATAACTAATTATCTCTGTGATGACTGTAAATCACATTTTAATGAGGTCCATGAATATCTTAACTTGCTTGATATTGACTATATTATTGACCCAACACTGGTGCGGGGGCTGGATTATTATACTAATACTGCCTTTGAAGTAAAATACAGCGGACTCGGAGCCCAGGATACAATATTCGGTGGAGGAAGATATAACGGTCTGGCCAGAGAAATAGGAGGCAGGGATGTGCCGGGTATAGGCTTTGCACTTGGTATAGAAAGACTAATTTTAACCCTTGAAAAAGAAGAAATAGAATTACCCACAGATAATGAACCTGATCTCTTTATAACAACTATTGGTGAAAAAGCTAAAAAATGGGCTTTTACTTTTTTAAATGATTTAAGAAAAAATAATATTAGAGCTGAAATTGATTTTTTAAATCGCAGTGTAGGAAGTCAAATGAAAGCTGCAGATAGAATGAATGCCTCTTACACAATAATAATCGGTGAAGATGAATTAAAAGAAAATCAAGCTACTTTACGCAATATGAGTAGTGGAAAAGAGAGAATGGTTAGTTTTGATAATTTAATTGATGAATTACAAAATAAAATATAAGGAGGTAATAATAATATATGAAATTTAAACGCACTCATAAATGCACCAGTCTTTCCCCGGAAAATGCCGGTGAAAATGTGGTAATTATGGGCTGGGTACAAAAAAGAAGAGATCATGGAGGATTAATCTTTTTGGATATTAGAGACCGTTCTGGTTTAGTACAAATTGTTTTTAGTCCTAAAAATGAAAAAGCATTTAATATAGCTGAAAAAATCAAAGTAGAATATGTAGTAGCCATAAAAGCCAAAGTAAGGAAAAGACCAGAAGGTAATATCAATCCAGACATGAAGACAGGAGAAATTGAGCTTTTAGTAAAAGATGTGGAAATTTTAGCTAAATCTAAAACTCCACCCTTCCAAATAGAAAACAGCGCTGAAGTAAATGAAAATATACGTCTGCAATATCGTTATCTTGACCTCAGACGTCCCTTTATGAAAAATATAATGAAATTACGTCATAATGCCATGAAAAAAGCAAGAGATTATTTAATTGAAAATGACTTCTGGGAAATTGAAACTCCCATATTAACAAAAAGTACACCTGAAGGGGCCAGAGATTATCTTGTTCCAAGCCGGGTAAAACCTGGTAATTTTTATGCATTACCTCAATCCCCACAGTTATTTAAACAATTATTGATGGTGTCAGGAATAGAAAGATATTTCCAGATAGCACGCTGCTTTCGCGATGAAGATCTCAGGGCAAATCGCCAGCCTGAATTTACTCAAATTGATATTGAAATGGCTTTTGTTAAAAGAAATGATGTCCTTTCTATAGTGGAAGGTTTAACAAAACAAGTTTTTGCCCTGGCCAATATAGAAGTCCCCGATAATATCCCGGTAATGAGTTATGAAAGGGCTATTTCTGAATATGGAACTGATAAACCTGATCTAAGATTTGATATGAAGCTTTTTGATATATCAAAAATAGTTGAAGACAGTGATTTTAATATTTTCAGTAAAACAATAAAAAATGGCGGGCAGGTTAAAGGTATAAAAGTTGAAAAGGGTGCAGATTTTACTAGAAGTTATATTGATGAACTAACTGAACATGTTAAAATATTTGGAGCAAAGGGTTTAGCCTGGTTTGCTGTCAAAAATGACAATTTTAAATCTCCAATTGCAAAGTTCCTCAGTAAACAGGAATTAAATGAAATTAAAGAAAAAATGAATGCTAAAAATGGAGATCTGTTGTTATTTGTTGCTGATAAACCCAAAATAGTGGCAAGCTCTCTCGGTAATTTAAGATTAAAATTGGCAGATGAAATGAATTTAATACCTGATAATTCTCATAAATTTATATGGATTGTTGACTTTCCGCTGCTTGAATATGATGAAGATGAAGATAGATATATAGCACAACACCATCCATTTACAGCTCCTCTTGAAAAAGATATTGAACTTCTTGATAAAAATCCGGAAAAAGTAAGAGCAAATGCTTATGATCTTGTCATGGATGGAGAGGAACTTTGTGGTGGAAGTATTCGTATTAATACTGAAGAGATACAGAAAAAAGTATTTTCAGCTTTAAATATTACTAAGAAAGAGGCTAAAGAAAAATTTGGATTTTTACTTGAAGCTTTTTCCTATGGTGCACCACCTCATGGAGGGGTTGCTTTTGGATTTGACAGAATGATACAACTTATGTCTGGGGCCGATTCAATAAGAGATGTTATAGCTTTTCCCAAAACCCAGTCGGCAACTTCACCATTAACAAATGCTCCAACACCGGTTTCTAAAAAACAATTAGATGAACTTGGAATTAAATTGAAAAATTATAAATAACTAAACTAATTTTTGATTTTGCCTATCAAAAATAGAGATTAAATCATGAATGGCATTTGAACCCCTTGATATTACAATACCTGTAAGAATATAGTCTATTAATCTTAAGGTGATATCAATATCTAGTTGAT
This sequence comes from uncultured Halanaerobiaceae bacterium, assembly GCA_964609745.1. GTDB lineage: Bacteria > Bacillota > Halanaerobiia > Halanaerobiales > DATFIM01 > CAZSTU01. Next base: position 3,136 of record CAZSTU010000083.1, on the reverse strand, counting down.
ATAAAATACCGGTATTTGTGGAAATACATATAATTATTCCTACAAATGCAGCTACAATACGACTACGACTACCTTTTAAAAGGGGAAAAATTGTTTTAAATACATTTGTAACTATTTCCACAATCACTGCCAGAACAATAACAATTGTAAGGGAATCTGCAATCATAATATCCCTCCTTATCATCTTATTATAAGATTATGTTTATATTTCTAAATATATAACAGGCTTGCATATTTTAAATTAATGTGATAGTATATATTTGAATTATAAATTAATGGTTAATATTCTACCGTGTGCGTGAGAGTTTTATTAAATTTTGACCAACACAGATTACACAGGGAGTCTGGACTCTATCTGCGGCGTATAGGCCTCCCTAGAGTGGACATACAAACCAGATAGGAGGACGCCCACTTTGGAGAAAGGGATCAAAATTAAAAAACTCCACGGCATGGTGGATTATCCATATTTTTTACTCACCTAATAACTAACCATTATGGTTAGTTTTTTCTTTTATGGTTTTAACTTATAAAATAGTACCATGAGGTGATTAAATGGAAACTGAAAAGGAAAAATTAAGAAAAAAACTATTAAAACAAAGAAAAAATATAGATGAACAAAAAGTTACAGATATCAGCTACATTATAAAAGATACCTTGCTGAAAAAAAAGGAATTTAAAAAAGCTGAAAAAATTATGAGCTATATTTCATATCGTAACGAAGTTAATACTTACCCGCTCAACAAAAGTCTACTTGATAGTGGAAAACTGGTTTTTTTGCCTTATTGCATAAAGGATAAAAAAAGAATTGAAATTACCCCGGTATATGATCTGAAAAATGACCTGGTAGAAGGCTCATATGGTATTAAGGAGCCAGCACCTGAACTAAGACAACATTATTCTCCGGAAGCACTGGACATAATAGTTGTCCCTGCAGTTGCTTTTTCCCAAAAAGGATATAGAATAGGCTATGGTGGAGGTTATTATGATCGTTTTCTGCCCCAATTACCTGAAAGAACAATTAGTTTTGGTCTTACATATGATAAATTATTATTACCCGAATTACCTAAAGAATCACATGATATACCTGTTGATTATGTTGTTACGGAAAAACAAATTATCAATACAAATAAAATTGAGTAAAGTTGGTGAATAATATGAATCTTTTTGAGCAGGCTCAAAAAAATAATGATATGTCAAAACCTCTTGCTTACAGAATGAGACCGAGACGTCTGGACAGGTTATATGGTCAGGAGGATATTATCGGTCGGGGTAAAGCTTTAAGAAAAGCTATAGAAGCAGATTGCTTGCAGTCAATAATCCTATATGGACCGCCCGGCAGCGGGAAAACAAGCCTGGCCAGAGTGATTGCAGAAAAAACTGAAGCAAATTTTATAAGAATAAATGCAGTAACTTCTGGAGTTAAAGATTTACGCAATATAATTGAAAAAGCAGAAAATAATTTACATATGTATGAGAAAAAGACTATTCTTTTTATAGATGAAATACATAGGTTCAATAAGTCTCAGCAGGATGCTCTTTTACCGGCAGTAGAAGCAGGCACAGTTACAATGATTGGAGCAACAACTGAAAATCCATATTTTGAAGTTAACTCTCCACTACTATCTAGATCTCAGATATACCGTCTCAAAATTCTGAAAAAAAAGGATATCATAAAAATAATTGATGATGCTTTAAATATGGAAAAAGGTCTTGCTGATTATAATGTAAAAATTAATTTGGAAACTAAAAAATATATTGCAGAATTATCTTCGGGTGATGCTAGAAGAGCATTAAATATTTTAGAACTGGCAGTTTTAACAACTCCTCCGGACAATGAAGGTAATATTAAATTAAATAAAAAAATTATTGCAGAATCTGCCCAGGAAAAACAGTTAAATTATGATAAAACAGGTGATAAACATTATGACAACATTTCAGCTTTTATAAAAAGCATGAGAGGTTCTGATCCCGATGCTGCCTTATTATATCTTGCCAGGATGATTGAAGCAGGTGAAGATCCCCGCTTTATTGCCAGAAGAATAATAGTACATGCAGCGGAAGATGTAGGCCTGGCTGATCCGAGAGCACTTCAAATTGCAATTTCAGCAGCAAAAGCGGTTGAATATGTGGGTATGCCTGAAGCCCGTATTCCTCTTGCTGAAGCTGTTATATACATTGCTACAGCCCCGAAAAGCAATTCGACAATAAAGGCAATAGATAGAGCATTAGAATATGTTAAAGAAAAAGATTCAGGAGAAGTTCCTTTACACCTTAGGGATTCACATTATCAAGGAGCTAAAGATCTGGAACATGGCAGTGGGTATAAATACCCGCATAACTTTTCCGACAATTATGTTGAACAGGATTACTTGCCTAATGAAGCAGATCTAACTGACTTTTATCAACCCGGGAAGTCTGGAGAAGAAACAACTATAAAAAAAAGATTAAATTATTGGAGGAATAATACCCAAGATGAATCTAAGCAAAAATAAAATATTATACACAAATTGCACTCACATTCCTCTGGAACTGCTCTCTACACTGGGTTACAGAGTAAAAAGATTTTTACCGGAAAATGTTAAAGAAAAAGATAATAATTTCTTATTACCTACTGATTACTGTCCCTATAGCAAAGTATTACTTAATTATTTCTTAGAAGATAAAAAACAGATAGTAATGTCTACAAGTTGTGATGCAATGCGACGTGTATATGATATTGTGAGTAATAATACAATGCTGGTAGATGTACCAGGTCAAAATTCTAAATTACATATTAATTATTTAAAAAGTCAGTATCAACAAATTATAGAAAGATTGGATAATGATAATAAATATACCGCAAACAATTTAAGATGTGAAATAAAGTTCATAAATTATTTCTTTATTACTATTTTAAAAATTCAATGTAATTATTTTTAAGAAGTTTGTAAACTTCTTATTTCTATTTCTATCAAATAATACAATCTTTATTGTCCGTTAACTAAGATTTCAATGTTACCAATGATAAAGTTATTCGAAACTTCAAAACTAGATTAATTTCTTAAAATGTGTCTTTTTGTATGGTAAAATTAAAGTATATAAAGCGATGTGAGTATAAGATAAAACTTTAGTAAGATTGTAATATTTATTGTCTTAA